>CAZAYE010000398.1:0-4474 GCA_964489255.1 uncultured Enterobacteriaceae bacterium | reverse complement strand
GGCAAGAACTTCAAAGGTCAGCGGGGGAGGAGGCATGGTCTCTAAGCTAGTTTGTTCTTGTAGCCGTGCCCGTCTTTGTAACGGGAGGAGGCAATGCTTATGCCGGAGGGAAAAAGCTTGACAAAATTGGTCTGACTCAAGGCTATTGCTCAGGATTTTGTTGTTTGCTGGCACAACTGCCTGGCGGGATAGACTGCTGAAGGGGTGAAGGAGAAAAGCGATGATGAATCACAAAACACTCACAACAGCTGCGTTGATAATTCTCGGCATTTTCGGTTCCGCTCATTCCGTACCCTTAAGCGGTACTGGTTTTTCTGATTTTAATATCGGCGTCAGCGTAGATGGACAAGGCGGCTGGAGTTCGGATAACCCTGCGTGGGACGAGGAGGTAGTGCTTGACGGGACCAATTACGTGTGGCGCGTATCGAATGCTGTGACTGGCGGCTCGTTTGGCGATATGCCTTTTGCCCCTCGCCCCGGAGGTATCCCGGATGATACGGTGAACGATCCCGCTAACAGCGATCCGCTTTTCTTTGCTGGCGAAAGTGCCACTGGAGCTTCGTTCAGACAATTTGTAGGAGAGTTTTCCTTTCGCTCGAAGACCGGTGCGGCCCAAGCCGGTCTGAGGATAACGGTGAGCCTCGACAACGGGCAGGGAGCGCGACAGAGTTTTGTGGCCCTTGCAGACACCGGGTCCGGCATAGAGGTGACGACCTTTGACGTCGACGAGGCCGGGTTGTTCATTGGTCCGATCACCATCGCCGAAAACCTTTCGTATACAGAGTGGCACACCATCAGTATGGAGGCCTTCTTCAAAGACGGCACCAATAATGACCGCGTACAGTACTTCGTTGACGGGAAGCTGGTGCATACAGGGCCGAGTTGGGAGCAGTTCTACAGGAACTTCCAGGCCGCCTTACACCCCTTGGGGGTCCCGGTACAAACGCTTCTCTTCCGGCTGTCTGGCACCCTGGCCCCGACCGTGACCGGCAATGGGTACTATATCGATAACGTGTTTACCTCCAACTCCAAGAAGCAGTAGAACGAACGATGATGACAAGTGAGCCATTCATGGAGACAAAATAGGGTTAACTCCTGAGCGGTCTGCATGAATGTTCACGCCTCGGCTCGCAGAAGTGTCATACCCAGCCGGGGTGGTTCTCACGCGCCACCGGCTGTGCTGTTTCCGTGATCGTAACTTTTACATGCGGCCATATTGCCGCATAGGCGCGTAGGTGGTGCAGAAACGGTGGCGGCAACAAAGGGAACAATAACGGCATCTCTAGTTCCTTTTTCCCAGAGTGGATTTCGTTTGCATTTACCAAACGCTGCCGAGCGTGCTGGATGCCCGCCTCCGCGGGCATGACGGAAGAGGGATCAGTGAGAGTATCACTCTCGCGAAAGCGGGAATCCAGATTCTTGGTACATGCATTTGCAACCTGCTCGCGAGTTCATTTTTACCCTCGTAGCGGCCGGAAAAAGGCGCGAATGTCTTCGACCAGTCGCTGCGGCTCTTCCATCGGCGCAAAATGCCCGCCTGCAGGCATGACCGTCCAGCGTTGCAGATTGTAGTACCGCTCGGCCCAACGTCGGGGCAGGAGAATCACTTCTTGCAAAAATACCGCGACCCCAGTAGGTGCTTCCACGACTGGCGTGCGGGGGTGCGCTGGTTGCCAGGGGTTATGGGTGGCCTCGTAATAATAACGCGCCGAGGTGCCAAAACTCTGCGTGACCCAATACAAGGTCATAGTGGTGAGCAATTCGTCTTTGGTGAAACGCTTCTCCACGTTGCCGCCGCAGTCGCTCCAGGTGCGGCGTTTCTCAAGGATCCACGAGCACAAGCCCACTGGTGAGTCGTTCAGCGCATAGGAGAGCGTCTGCGGCTTGGTGGTTTGCAATGCTGAGTAGCCGCTCTCAGCGGTAAAAAAGTGCAGATTCTTCTCGTACCAGCCTTTCTCGTCTGGCCCGTATTCAGACGCTTCTGGCAAGCCTCCGAGAAAGACATTGAGCGGTGCCATGAGGTTGAGGTGACAGCCAATCAGCCGATCCGCATACTTGTGACCGAGTTGAGCGGTAATGAGGGCACCCCAGTCTCCTCCCTGGGCGGCAAACTTTTTGTACCCTAGCACTTCCTGCATTAACGTCGCCCACAGATCGGCCGTACGCCAGAAATTGATGCCCAGCTTGGTCAATGGCGTGGAGAAGCCATAGCCGGGCAGCGATGGCACCACCACGTCGAAGGCATCATGGGGGTCGCCGCCGAACGCGGCTGGGTCTGCCAGCGGCCGAATCACTTTGTGAAAGTCCCAGAACGTCCAAGGCCAGCCGTGGCTGAGGATCAACGGTATCGGCCTGGGACCTCTGCCCGGTTCGTGGATAAAGTGAATCGGTATCTCCTCGATCGTGGTCTTGTAGTGGGAGAAGGTATTCATCTCCCGCTCGTGTTGGCGCCAGTCATAAGGGTGGAGCCAGTAGTCGACGAGTTCTTTGAGGTAGGTGAGGTTGGTGCCGTATTCCCACTGGGGGTTAGCGAAGTCTCCTGGCCAGCGGGTCTTGCTCAGCCGTTCTCGCAGATCGGTCAGGGTCTCCTCGGGAATTGCCACCGTGAAAGGCTCTTTGCGCATTGTTCACTCCTCTAGGGGACATAACGGGTTCAGGATCGCGCCGCGTGATATTTGAACCGGTGGCGCTGCAGGAATCCACGCAGGGGATGAAAGATAGCATCGATCGTCTTTTGCTCCGCGGAGAGAATTTGTTCCTCGTGTTCGCATTCTGCTGTGATGCTCGCCAGGAGTTGCTCTAAGTGTGCGGCTCCCTCACTAAAAGCCCGGGTCAGAAGGGTCACTCCCTCAGTGAGGAATTGCGTAGGGACTGGATCGCGGGCCTTCAGAAGCTTCTGACAGCGTAGCTCGAGTTGCGCGACGGCTTGACGATACTTGTCTTTTGCGACGTTCAGGGCAGTGTTCTCCTGAGCCAGGACGGTCAGGTGGCGGGCTAACTGGGCCCGCTCGCCTTTGCTCTTCAAGCCCCAGGCCAGGATTCCCAGAAGCAAAACGGCAAGAGCCAGCGTTCCTCGCTTCCACTGTAGCGTAGTGACGAGATTCTGCCTCAGAGCGGTTTTCTCCGCCTCCACAGTATTGAGCTCTGCCTCCACCGCCACCAGCCTTTGTTGCTGCCCCTCCAACGTCTTCTGCAATTGCGCTTTTTCAGCGACGAGCCGGTCGCGCTCGGTCCGCAGCTGTACTGCTTGACGAGCAAAAACATTCGGTACCTTCAGAAACTGACCAGCCTGTAGGCGGGTCGGATCGGCAATGCGGTTGAGCTGGGCCAATTCCTCTACTGGCAGATGGAAGAGACGGGCGATTTCGCTGAGAGACTCTCCCGGCCGCAAACGATATTCGAGAAACTCTACTTGAACCTGATTGGTAATACTGGGCGTTTCCTGACCATAGGCAATCGTCCACCCAACGGGCAAAGAAACCAGTGTCCACAACCCAAAACTCCAGAGCGTAATTTGTAGCATAAATGCCTCCTATGAGCTGAGACGAGTAAATTCTGTAACAATTGCCCTCCTTCCCTCTTTCTACTGCGTGCTTGCCGGCGGTTATGCTCCCGTTCCGAAAAGCACCTTTAGTGCACGGTCACATCACTTCTGTCCCGAGTCAGTCGAGTATCCGCGCGGGCGGCAATGGCTTTGAGGTCCTCACCGGAGATAGTTTCTTTGCTGAGCAACACGGTTGCTGCCTCCCGGAGCACTCCTTGCTGGGTGCTGAGGAGGGTATGGACCCGGGCGTACTGCTCATCGATAATGCGGCGCACCTCGCAGTCAATTTCCCGCGCGGTCTCCGCACTGTAGTCGGCTCCTGCCTGGGGTTGTCCGGTTTGCAGGAACAGCGGTTGGTGATCACGATCGAAGCTGATCTGTCCCAGTTTGTCACTCATGCCGTAGGCTTTGATCATGTTCTTGGCAATGTCCGTGGCTTTGAGCAAGTCATCCCGCGCCCCGGTTGAGACTTCGTGGAAGATCAATTCTTCAGCCACTCGCCCGCCGAGCAGCACGGCAATCTTGTTTTCCAACTCTGACTTGGTCAGGAGAAAGCGGTCTTCGGTCGGTAATTGCAGAGTGTAGCCCAGGGCCGCCACCCCGCGAGGGATGATAGAAATCTTCTGCACTGGATCGGCGCTAGGCAGAGAGAGCGCGACCAAGGCATGGCCCACCTCGTGGTGGGCCACACGCTCTTTCTCTTTGGGACTCAGCACGCGGTTTTTCTTCTCTAATCCCGCGATCACTCGTTCGACGGCTTCTTGGAGTTCCGAGAGTCCTACTCGCTCCTTGCCGCGGCGTACGGCGAGAAGCGCAGCTTCACGCTGCTCCGTCCGATCGCGGACGCCGCGGCCCAGGAGCGCATCCGGAACCTCGTTCTGGAGGCATACGCCGAATACGAGGAAGACGCGGCAACCTCGTAGATCGCCC
>CAZAYE010000397.1:0-4485 GCA_964489255.1 uncultured Enterobacteriaceae bacterium | reverse complement strand
CTAAGTAGCTCCAAAGCAGAAGCAGAACTTCGTCCCCTTGGGGCTCATGAACCTACAGCTTAGACAGCGCATGCTGCCTCTTTACTCCTTAGAGAGAACAAGAATAAGTTGGGCGTAACCGTCACCATCCACCCCAATACCACAAGAGCCCAGCGAACAGGAACAGGCCAACCGACCACCCCAGATAGAGCCACAAGATCTTCGTATTCGTCTTCCGTCCTGTCCATCTCTCCCTGATCCAGGTCAAGCAGAGCAGCACCCCCGAAGCCACTAAAGGGATGGAAAAGATCAGTAGCAACCGCTCCATAATGGTTCCCTTACCCTGGAGAGTGTCCAAAGCAACCGACCTGGGGCCAGGTCTGCCATTTACCACAACACTTACCAAAGTAATTTACCATCTTTTTCTTGACTGTCACTGAAAAGGCTGTCATTGGTATCAGCGTTGAGAGAGCCTGAGCTATCATCGGTGTTTTCTCTCAGGCACACAAAAGAGGCATCTAACGTGCATGCGCAGCCAAGATGGCTGCGCCACTTGCCCTCTCTTCCTCCCAACGGGAGTCATCATTGACCTCAGCGTGAGAGAACAAAGCAAGAAGGAGACTGCAATGGCAAAAGTCACGATTCGGTTTCACGAGACCACGCCCCAGCAGCGCCGGAAAATGATCCGGGACTTGGCAAAGCGAATGAACGTTAACGAAAGCCTGGAAGAGCTAATCACAACACTGCGACAGTTTGAGGACAAATACGGGATGAGTACGGTGGAGTTTTACGCCCGTTTCATGGCTGGGAAGATGGGCGACTCGGCTGACTTCATAGAATGGGCCGGTGAGTTTGGCCGCTATCAGCGTCTAGTCCAGACCTTCTTCAAGCGTCAGACACGGGCCGCGTAAGCAACGTTAGGATGAGAGGCCTCCAAGAATATTTTGACCTCATCTCCCGCTTGGTCGAGCACTCTGGGGCAAAGTCGATAGAAGTAGAATTTAACCAAGACCCAGTGACTGGCAAGGTCAAGGGGGTGCTCTACTTTTACGACAGCTCACGGCTGGAATTTGCCGAGGCAGTTATCATTGAACGTTACCGTCCAGTGAAACTTGCTTACCGCTATCAGTATATCCGGGCGGGTGAGACGGTCTTCCGTTACGACAATGCTCGCCACCACCCTGGTCTACCCAACTTCCCGCACCATCAACATGTCGGAAACGAGAGGCTGTCTGCGATTGAGCCGACGTTGAGTCAAGTGCTCAATGAGGTTGCTTCCCTGCTGGGTGAGGAGACACCGCCACCACTTACACCCAGGCGACGGCGACGAGCGAGGCGCTAGAGCTGCTGCTTGGGCCCACGGCCTGAACCTGGGGAGCGGCTCGTTTGACCAGTTCACGCTGGAGATGTTCACCCTCGGCGCCGGTGCGTTGCCAGTGATCGGCACCGCCGAACAGGTGGCGCTGAAACTCAAGCGCCTCTATGACCTGGGTATGGATGGTGTGCTGATGTGTTTCCTCTCGTATTACGAGGACACCGTACGCTTTGGGCAGGAAGTCCTGCCGTTGCTCAGACAGATGGGAGTGGTGGCACCTGTCGCTGTCAGCTGATTGAGATCGAACCACGCAAAATTGGTACACATTGCTCTGCCACAGAATCGGTAGGTTGGGCAAAAGCGCCGTGTTGTCTAACAAAGGGTATTCTTTCCAGGATTGGCGGAAAAGACGGAAAGTGATCATCCAAGGTCTACTCCCAAGCTGACGTCATACGCGGTACCGACCGAGCCTAACAACTGGGACCACCCTCCCTTCTGACTTGTCGCGCCCACTCGCGGACGCGACGTAGCCAAGCCGTGCGCTTCAGGTGTTTGTCTTGCTCAATAAACTCGGTGAGGACTTCGCTCGTGACCTGTGGCAGTGCGACACTTTCTGTTTGCTCGATGTACTCGCCACCCTCAAGCCTGAAGACGCTGACCCGTGAGCCGTCGTACCGCCAGACCTCTGGAATGCCGAGTGCGGCAAAGACCGGGAATTTGTTCAGTGAGGGGCTGGTGATGTCTATCTCAATGACGAGATCTGGCGGTGGGTCAGCGGTTAAGTCAATTTCGTCTTTGCCTCTGACAAGCGCTTCCTGCTGAATATAAAAGCAGGCATCTGGTTCAAAGCCTCGCTCTAGGTCTGCACGTCGGAAGGTGGTTGATCCGAGGCCATAAACATCGATGTTCAATTCTTCGGCTAAAATTTCGACCAGGAGGGCTAGGGCATGCTTAGCCGCTTCATGCTTGGCAGAGAGCACCATAATTTCCAGCCCCCCTCGGTCATAGGTAAAGTGCGTGCTACTGCTCTCCTCGTGCTCGGCAAGGAGGCGTTCGTATGTCTCCCAACTGATCCCATGCAAGATGACACATTGTGCTGACTCAGACGACCGTGCTTGGCGTGCAGCAGGAAGGGCAGTTTCTGTATGTGGCTGCATATGCTTCCCTCATCCTTATCTAGGCAGGATTGTACCTTTGAAAACACTATCTCCGCTAGCCTCTTTCCATAACTCTCGGTGGAATGAGAGAAGAAAACGAAAAACCCTTCAGGAAGTCCCGCAGGGTAGCTGGAATCGCTAATGGAGGAAGAGGGCCGGTCAGTTCATAGCGACCATCGCTAGGTGCTGGGGGTTGGGAACCTGAAACTTGAAACTGGGAACCTGAAACTGGCGAAACACCAACCCACACCGGCACCTTTCCCCCTCGTCAATGGCGAGTTGCTTGGCGTCGATGAGTTCAGCCTTGAGGTCTTCCAGGTAGGTGTCGTCCAGGTCGAACTCGCGCTTCAGTGCCCGATAGGAGACCCGCCCTTCCCGCTGGAGCAGCATACGCACCTGCTCGACCACTTCGTAAAACTTCATCTGGGTCCTCCCTCCGTTCTCTAACCGATGAAGCCTCAGGCAGCGCATAGCATAAGGCTAGCGCGAGTGCGAGATGTAACTTGCCTGACCCTTTACGAAGCTATTTTTGCATATCAAGTAGCTCCTTGCGGCCATCGTGTCTGCGCACTTAGTACCGAGCGCCACAATTACAGCATCGGTTTTCCCGTAGGGGCAATCCTTGTGATTGCCCCATCTGGCTTAGAGCGATTTGCATTTGAGTGCGCCCTAGTCCAAACGAGCGAAACGCAAGTCGCGTGCCCGTGAACGAGCGCGCTCAAGTTACAAAGCCCCGCAGGGGCTTCGTACTATCAGCCCGTTGCTTCAGCGACGGGCAACCTGGACGCATGCGAGTGAAAAGTGCTGTAGGCAGTAGCAGCAGGCTGGGGGAAGGATGAAGCCGAGCGAACAGCCTTTCGCTTGAGCCGAGCGATCTCACGCTGTCGTGAGGAATAGGACTTCCTCTGACATGGCCGACAGATCAAGTACAGAGTTTTACACTTAAACCTCTCCTTGACTAGCCTGAAGTCAGGGGGTTAGCCACTGTAGTCTGTCGATGTATGCTTCCTCAACCCCCTTGGAGGAGCATCAGTACTGGACCAATGTTCTAGAGTAGCTTGTATGTTACTTGCACGCGTGCAGCGAAAGTGAGGCCGTCAGGCGAGGCTGGTAAGGTACTGATATGGGCTCCGCGCATGGCCCCAAAAGAGCCCTGTAGCGCGAGCTGCCCATCATCCGTCAGATCTCCATCCCGTGCAGGGAAGAAGGTATCTTCGGTCACACCGACTAGGTCGCCTAATTTCTTGCCCACCGCTCCTGCTAACGTATCAGCCTTGGTCCGTGCATCCTTATATGCTGCCTGCAGCACGACATTGCGCACTGCCGACTCGTCCCCTATCTTAAACGAGACGCCAATGTTGAAATTGGCGCCGGCTGCGATCGCCGCATCGAGTACCTCGCCGCCGCGGTTCGTATCACGCAGCGACACCTTCACCGAGCTGCTTGCCTGGTAGCCAACGATCGGCTGCACCTCGCCGTAGGCGCCGGAGTGCCAGGTCTGCGGATAAACGCTCAGCCCAGTGGGCGGCAGTTGACCGGTTTGCGGGTAGAAGAGTGGTGGGTAGAGCGGGTAGACGCTCAGGCCGGTGGTCTCGATATCGGTCTGGCTGATACCCATCGCCGTAAGCGCTTGAACAATGTTCAGCATCCTTGCGGCGTTCTCTCTCAGTGCCTGCGTGGCGCTCGTACCGGGAGTCTGGGCGCCGACAGTCAGCTCCACCATATCTGGCACAGCACTGCGTGTGGCCTCGCCGACCACAACCAGCCCTTCTGAGGGTAGTCCTACTAGCTTCATGTTCCCTCCATGTGGGCATGTAGGATACCTTCTGGGGCATCGCATTTTTCTCCCTCTCCCCCCAGGGAGAGGGAACTCACCATTTCCAAAGAGGTATCCTGAACATGCACTAGTGAAAGCGCCAGCACCTTGCGCGAGCCGGTTCCTCAAAAGCCCTACAGTATCAGCTGCCCAGTAGGGTAACTTGGCACTGTCTGGGGCAGGGCCTGGTATGGCCAGACAGGACTGACGCCGCTAAC
>CAZAYE010000396.1:0-4491 GCA_964489255.1 uncultured Enterobacteriaceae bacterium | reverse complement strand
CAGCCCGACCAACTGCGCTTAAACGATTGGCAGGCAGCTTGGTCTGCAAGATGAGGTATTTCACAACCTCGGTCGCTCTGGCGGTGGACAGCTCCCAGTTGGTAGGGAAGACGGTACGGAGCGTTTCGCCGATCGGTACGTTGTCGGTATGCCCCTCGATAAGGATACGCCGGTTGGGCACCTTGACGAGGATCGCACCAACTTTCTCGATGAGGCGTCGGCCTTCTGCGGTGAGCATCGCTTGTCCACTGGGAAACAAAACGCGATCAACAATGGCGACGGTCAGCCTATCTTTGACCTGACGCAGTGCTATCTCTTTCTGTGAGATTTCACCTTTCAACTCGGCCACCAGACGATCGTAGGTGCTTTTGACCCCTGAGATCTCTGCTTCTTTGGCTCGGAGCTTTTCTTGCAGTTGCCGCTCAAGTTCGGAGATGCGTTGCCGCTCGCTCGCCAGTTGAGCGGACAAGTCCGCCTTCTCGACCGTCAAAGCTTCGAACTGCCCGCCCAAGGCGGTATGAGCCGCTGCCAAAGCTGTTATCTGCTGGTGGCGCGCAGCTTCTGCCTCAGCCTGCTGACTGAGTGCGATGGTGAGAGTCTGTTCTAAGGCAGCAGTCCGCTCCAGGGCAGAGGAGTGAAAACTCTGCAGAAGATGCAGTTCTCCAGTGACTGGAGGGTCTGCAGAGGCAGGGGTAAGGGTCCCCTCTGGAGCCAGTTCAATGATTGCCAACTGTGGAGCCGGTGGAGTGAGGGGATTGGTCGGCAACTGAAGCAGAGCAGCCGCGCCATGCAGTAGGAAAGAGAGCACGAGGGTACAAGCAAGCGGTAAGCGAGAGTGCGGATATAGAGCCCTTGGCGGCTCAAGAGGTATCAGAGGAGGACGAGTCTCGCGAGGCTCCCAGTCATCGCCAAGCTGCCACCCATCAGTTGAACGGGCAAGCTTTTTGTTAGGGCGGGTGTGACCTGTCCTCATAGGTGTACTGGAGACGAGAGTGAGGTGTGGGCGAGGCGGAGGCGCTGACGCCGCAGACGAAGAAGCGCAATCAGCGCGCAGAGCGCGCCTATGCTAAACAGTAACCTGCCGATGCTCAGGACTACATAGTAGAAGTCGAGTTTCGCCCGGGCAATTTCCCAGCGTTCCCGCGCATCACTGAGGAAATAGTGTCGCTCTTCGTAGGGCAGAAACGAGGGAGCGGAACGGACTTGCGGAGCGACTTCGGCCATGACCCCTTGATAGTGTTCGACCTTGAAAACTGCCGCAAGATAATTGCTGGTACCCAACACGATCAGCACGATACCCGCAACGAAGAGATAGCTTTTATAGAGCCAACGTACGGTTGTCATGGCAAGATGCTCTCGACCGTACCACTAGCTTAAAAACCAATCAAGGCGCGATTGCGCAGAGGGGAACTGGAGAGTATATCCTCACTAAATCGGGATGCACGACATTGGGACGCTGTTCGTAACCGTTACGAACGGAAAATCTGCGATGTTTTCAAGCACCTTGCTAGAGTCTGCGTGCGTATGTCCTCCGTGATTTATACGCTTGATCTTGGTCTCTCTAACTACGCTGTGGCATTGCACGCGCAGCATGCCCTCCATGCTTATTGCCGGACGACAGGGAAGAATGTGCTCGTGCTGACCCAGCATTATCCAGTAGTGACCCTCGGGTATCGCCGCCCGCGAGGGCAATTGCGTCTATCGAGCCAAGAATTGCAGGAGAAAGGTATTACTGTGGTCGAGGTCGAGCGTGGAGGTGGGGCAACCTATCATGGCCCTGGTCAGCTCGTTGCCTACCCAATTTTTTCTTCGCTGCTCCGCTGCTACGGAGTACAGGGCTTTGTCTTTCGTCTCGAAGAAGTCATGCTGAGAGTGAGCCAGAGCTGTGGTGTGGCAGTTGCACGTCGTCCTGGGTTGCCTGGCGTGTGGGTAGAAGAGCGGAAACTGGGCGCAGTCGGGATTGCGGTGCGTCGGGGAGCTTCGTTACATGGGTGCGCCTTAAATGTGAACGTTGATCTCCGCCCGTTTGCCTACATTGTCCCTTGTGGACTGCCAGATCAAGCCGTGACGAGTCTTGAGAGGGAGCGGGGCGTGCCAATCTCTCTCGCCGGGGTCGTGCGACAAACCCGCCTGAATTTTGCAGCAGTTTTTGCTGCCCCTGAGGAGGAAATGCCGAATGAGTGGTGTCGTCTTAAGCGAGAGACAGGAACGGGTCCGCTGGATTACCATCAACCGTCCTGAGCGTCATAACGCACTCGACCGCGAGACCATTCTCGCTCTGAGGGATGCGATTACGGACAGCGGACTGGATGAAGAGACGCGAGTTGTGGTCCTTACTGGGGCGGGCAGCGCGTTCTCATCCGGGGCGGACCTGCGTGCGGGACGTGCGTCCGCGGCTGAAGAAGGTGGAGATGTGCTGGAAGTGGGGTTCAACGCCACCATCCGTGCAGTCTGGAAGCTTCCTAAGCCGGTCATTGCCGCAGTTGGCGGGGTTGCAGCTGGCTTCGGCTGCTCTTTGGCGCTGGCTGCTGACCTCCGTTTGGCCTCCTCGGCGGCGCGCTTCTCGCTGGTGTTTGTGAAGCGAGCCCTAACGCTCGATGGCGGAGCGAGCTATTTTCTCCCACGCCTGGCCGGGTTGCGGGGCATTGAGATGGCGTTAACCGGAGAAATGGTCAACGCTGAGGAGGCGCTGCGCCTGGGGTTGATAAACCGCGTGATTCCCCAGGAAGAGTTTCGTTCGCAGGTGGCAGAGTACGCCGAACGCCTAGCCAAGAATGCGCCGTTGGCGCTGGCTGCAATCAAAGCCTCGATTCACTACGCCTTGCGGAATAGCCTGGATGACACCTTAACCTATGAAATGGACGAACAACGACGAATGACCCGCACCGAGGATGTGCGGGAAGGGATCGCTGCCTTTCTTGAGAAGCGTGAACCGGTGTATAAGGGAAGGTAGAATGGAAGTGACGGCACGTTTTTTTATTGTTGGGGATATTCATGCATGTCCACAGGAGTTGGAGGCGCTCCTGGCTGCCTTGTCCTTGCAGCGCGAAGATCAGCTCGTGTTTCTTGGTGACTACCTTGACCGCGGACCTGGGGCACGCGAGGTGGTGGATCTGCTGCTAAGGATGAAGGCCGACGGGGTTTGTGCCATGACGTTCCTCAAAGGCAATCACGAGGATATGTTCTTAAACTTTTTGGGCTATGAAGGGAGCTATGGTGAGGCGTTTTTGATGAATGGTGGCGTAAGCACGCTCAGGAGCTACGACTGCTCGCCGTTCATGGAGGCAGCTGAGATTATCAAGCGCGTGCCGGAAGCGCATCGTACCTTCTTTCGCAATCTCGAGTTGATGTTCGCGGCTGACGAGGTGCTTTGTGTGCATGCTGGGCTCAGTCCCCTCCGTCCTCTTGAGAACCAGGACCCCGAAGACTTGCTGTGGATTCGTCAGGAGTTTATCGAGAATCCCCATCCGTTCCCTTGCACGGTAGTGTACGGTCACACGCCACAGCGTGAGGTGCGGTTCGACTTACCGTATAAAGTCGGCATAGACACCGGCCTCGTGTACGGAGGGAAGCTCTCCTGCCTGGAATGCCGCGAAAAGAAGCTCTTGCAAGTGGCGAAGGGAAGCCGCACGGTGAAGGTCACCGACATAGCAGAATACTGGGCGAACCTGATCCCGCGCGCTCACCCCTCGTCCTGACAATATGCGAAAGGAGCATTCGTGCTTCGACCCTACGTAAAGGAGGATCGCGCCATGGCTATGACACCTTCGGAACTCGCACGGACGCTGAAAGGAATGCTGGAGCAGCGCAAGGCCTATCGAGACCATCCCTGGATTCAGCGTTACATCCAAGGAGAGCTGTCCCGCGCCCAGATCCGCACTTGGATAGAGCAGCATTACTGCACGGTGGGAGACGTGCACGACATCTTTGGGCCGATCTATGCGGGCTGTCCGGACCCCGAGGTGCGAGTCCGCATGCTGGAGAACCTCTGGGAGGAAGAGACGGGCAAGATCACTGGATCGGCTCCGCACCGGGAACTGATGTGTCAGCTGATCGAGGCGCTGGGCGGCACCCGCGAACAGGTTGCCCATACTAAGCCTTTGCCTGAGACGGTAGCGCGGCGAAGCTTTCTGCGCTTAATGGCCCGTACTCGACCTTTCTACGAAGCGGTAGCCGCCATTAGCGTGGCTGGTGAGGCTCAGTTTGGCGATATGGCCGAGACCTACGCGAGGATCGGAGAAGACCGGTATGGCCTGAGCCCTGAGGCCACGGCTTTTTGGTGGGTCCACGCCAAGGCGGACAAAGAGCATGGAAGCTCAGCCTTTGAGATTGTCTCGCAGTGGGCGCGGACGGACCAAGACCAACAGCAGGTGATCGAGTCGGTCAGGCAGTCTCTGGATTTGGCCTGGTGCTGGTTTGATGGGTTTGTCCGAGCGACCGCGTGAAGCCGGGGAATCGGAGAAACGGGAAAGAGAAGAAGTAAGGGTAGGT
>CAZAYE010000395.1:0-4498 GCA_964489255.1 uncultured Enterobacteriaceae bacterium | reverse complement strand
GGCTCGCCCCAGGCCTTGGGCTTACGCATAGGTCAAACCTCCGGTCGAGTAGTTGGCAATCTACTCTGATCGGCGGTTTGACTTTTTTACTTTTTCAAAGTACTACCGGGTGAGTACCGAGGGTGTTTTCAAATGCCGAATTTACCGACTCTTGCAGCGTTATGGCAGGCGTCTCATATGAGACACTCAGACCTTCACAGGGTGGATTTTGCTCCATTGCGTCCGAGGTACGGTCCGTGAAATAGGTACACCGTCTTGGCCGCAATGGCGATGCCGCCAGCGCCCTGCGCAAAGCCGTAGATGAACACGAGCTGAACCGATTGCCCAGCCTCATAATTCGCCTGCTCTTTGCAAGATATTGTGGTATAACGCATCGCTCATGAAAAAACCCTGTTGTCTGAGCGTATCCAAAAGTGGCCGTACCTGCTCAATAGTCCCTCGTTCCTTTGCCAGAACTAAAAATGCCAGCAGTCCCACAACACTGAGCCCTTCGGATCGAGTTGTGTCCCTCGCCTCCCCATCGTCTAGGATGAGTAGGTCAGCGTCGATCTCTTTTGCCAGTACAATGGCCTCACTTTCACCAGTATGCAGGACCGTACGCAACCTTGTCACCATGTTATGATCAGCAACCCCTCTTGTCTCAATCCATGCCGCTTCTCTGACCTCAGTTGCCCCAGGTTTCCCCTCGCCCCGCACAACTACCTCTGCGTAGACCTCCCTGGGGATCACGACACGTGCGCCTGTGCGTGCCAGGATCTCAAGCTGGCCAATGCGCGCCAGTGCAATCAGGGTGCTGGCGTCGCACACGACCTTCAAGGCGTGTTCCCATCACCTTTTTGGAGCTTGTGCAAGGTCCCCAGATCTTTTTCTAGCTCCTCTGGGGTATAGCTGAACCATGGGAGTTGATATTGCGCGATAAGATCTGGCAAATTCCACAGGCTTATACCCAATAGTTCGGCAGCCTTGGCCTTGGATATTTTACTGCGTCGCACCAGATCCAAGACAAACGCTTCCTGCGCCTCCTTCCTGGCAGTATCTTCTGAGCCAAGTAAATCAATGATCTCCTCTGGGACTGCAATCTCTATGATTTTCACGCCCTTTCCCTCCAGTACGCACAAGCCCCATCCTTCACAGATTCTGCTGGTGCCTTGGGTGTGCCTTCAGAATGTAGGTAGGGAGTCCATAGGGTATCCTGATGAAATGCAGCGAGTTAACTTGCTGCATCGGGAGGAACCCCATGGACCGTGTCATGATCGTAGGACGGGTGATACAGCATTGCAAGCTGAAGAAGCCTCACCCCTTACGCATGCCCACCGGAAGAACACCACGCCGTTCACTACTTCACGGCAAAGTAGTGCCATCCGGCCAGTCTTCCCTTGGAATCGTAACCCAACACCAGCCGATACGCAGAGCCAACAGTTACCTGTGAGAGCCGGTTTGACCCGTCGTATTCGTAGGTCAGCCCCAGCCGGTTGGGAGCCGTGATCCTCTTTGGCAGGGCGGTGTGCTTCCCCTCCTCGTGATAATCCAAGAAGAACTCCCCTCCGTCAAACCGTCGCATCTTCTGAAGTAGACCTGACTGCCACTCTGTAATACCCTTTGCCCCGGCTTTTTCAACTTCGAGTCTCGTTAAAAGCCCCCCAGCGTCGTACGAGTAACGCTGTTTTCCCCAGGAAGACCTGACCTCCTGGACACGTCCGGATTCGTCGTGGGTGATCTGGAAGCCGTAGTTCTTGGCATCCCGTTTGGTCACCATCGCCGTCAACTCGCCTGAGCCGCTGTACTCCATGAGCAGCTCCAACCCTCGATAGTCAGTGATCCCCCGCGGTCGACCTGCGGGGTCCAGTTTCGTCGCTTGCCAACGCTTGAACTGGCCACGCTCTCCAGGGGGAGCTAGCAGCACCCGGGAAACGAGCCCATCCGGACTGTATTCGAGATGAGTCGCACTGCTTTCGTTGCTGGCGACGAGAAGCCGACCGTCCGGAGACCACTCCTGACGCAGCAGCGCGCGTCCAGTGTCGGCGATAGAAATCAACCGACCCGCAGCGTCGTATGCAGCGGTAAGCTTGCGATGCTGGTCGATCTCTAGTGTGCGGCTGCGCTGATCGGGCGACTCTGTGAGGCGAATTTTTCGGCCGTCGGACTCTGTGAAGTCCATCACAACCCCTCCGGCGACGGGGTAATGCCACGAGGCGCGCGTGCCTTCGGCATACCTGGCCTCTATCGGTCGCAAAGCCTGATCATACCGCATGAAGTCCGACTGTGAAGTGTTGCCGGGATACACCACGGTCACCGCATGCCCTCCAGAGTCGGAAGTAATGCGGTACTCGGTCTTTGCCCCATCCGAGTCGACCTCGGCCAGTAATTGGCCACGCGGTCCATATTGGAAACGGCGCACGATCTTCTCTACGGCATGTTTGCGATCACTTCCTGCTCCTCGATGCGTCACTACCACCACCCATGGACCTTCGTAGCGGTAGCCAAGCCGGCCCGACTCAGACACGACTCCAATGAGCTTGCCAGCATCATCGTACTCGTAACGGACGATAGCCTCATGCTTCGCGCCGCTCGCTTGTGCGCTCTCGATCCTTCCTGCCCCGTTGTAGTGCAATGCGATGAACGCAACCGGTCGCCTCCCGAGCAATCCTACGATCCGACTTAAGCGCCCCTTCTCATCCCGTTCGTAAACGACTCGGGAGCCATGCTGTTCGGTCGCCACCAGATGACCTGTCTTGCTGAAGTGCCAGGCACCACCATCCTTCCGAATCAGCTTGATCGTCGGGCTAGAGAGGAAATCGGGCCGGGCGTCCGCCAACCCGAAGAAATCGCCGGGCTGATCTGGAACCTGCAGGCGGCTGCCTTGCAGTGCGGGCACGTTTTCGATACGGAAGAAGCGTATGTGCAGGCTGTTTAACGGCGTTATGAGCTCGTAAGCTTGCTCGTAGACGACGCCCTTGTGGTCTCTACGAACCGGCACCGGGATTGGCTCCAGTCGCGGCAGGTCCAATGCCCAACCCTTGCCCCACGGCCCGCTGGGGGCGAAGAACGAGTTGTAGCTGCGTACCAATTGGATCGGATCTGCTCCTTCGACTGGCACCACCAGATCTATTTCCTCCAAGCGGCCCGGGGCCAGCGCCATTGTCTCGGCTCCAGGCAGGGAGACCGCCTGATAGCTCGTCCCTTGCTGTGCGAACGTGCGGACCTGCAGCGGCTCAGCAGAGGCCATCTCTGCACGGACCGCTTCCTCTAAGGAGCCTGCGAGCGTCAGTTTCTCCCGCACTGTGGCAGCCTCTGGCTTCCCCAGCTTGGACAGGTCAGTGCTCGGTGTGAAGTTGCGCACGTCTTTGTCCGCTGCTGACAGCTCGACGCCTCCGTAGATGCGGGCGACAATGCGCTGGTTCGATCGCGGCACCTCCAAACCCGGGGTGTCCTTCTCGAATGGCACGGCACGGACTTCGTATTCACGCATCCAGAAAGGCAGGGGAACACCCTGATCACGCAGCTTCTCAGCGATAGCAGTCATGAGCGCGATGCGCCGCAGTTCAGTAAAAATGGGCACTGGGCCTGGAATCCCGGACTCAGGCGGAGGCGTGAGGAATCGTTCACGGGCCACGAGATCATAGTTTGTCGTGAACTATTTTGTGAACGCGAGGGCGCCCGGCGAGGACTTGCCATGAGGATCGTCCACCAGCTCCCGCTTTTGCCATTTCATGCTCTGGGTTTTGACCTTCAGGGGGACGTCAAAGAGCGTGATCTCGTTTCTGGGGGCACTAAATCGCCGTGCCTCTGCCGGAACGATCCAGAACCGCTCCCAGTGACCTTCCTTGCGTAGTTTTTCTGGACGCTCGCCGCCAAAATAGATCGTGTCTAACACTCTTGCGTAGTCGGCCACGGCGCTAGCCACCTGCTGCTTCGTTATGTTGTCCACCCCGAGGGTGTAGCCTTTCATCAACCGGTCGGCGTGATACAGCACCCAGCCCACGTAGGTGTCCTCCGTGGCTTTGCCGTGCCTGATGAGCATCTTCGGCCCCTCAGGATTCTGCGGGTCGGGGTCGATGGTGACCGTTGGCCCTTCTCCATGCAGATAGACTGAGCGAAACACCGTGACTACGTCGTCTAGGCGAAGCGGGGAGAGTTGAATCTCCGCACCGCCCTTACCAAGCAGCACAAGGTTATTGTTGCGGTCCAGTGCTACGCCGTCGAGTAGATCAACCCCAGAGAGAGACTGGCCTGCACCTGATAGGTATACACCTCCGACACGAGAAGGGAACAAGGCTGCACTGCTACCGCCACCACCGCCACCGCGGCCACCATCTATACTACTACCGCCAGGAGGTGGCGGCGGTGACCGCTGGGCATACTGGTAAACTGAATCGGGCTGTACCCTCTCTTCCTTTGCCGCCTCACGGCCCCTGTCGTTCTGGAACAAGAGCGGGAGGCCTAAAGGGCAGGGCTTTCAACATGTGTGGAGACGTTGCTGCGTCCAATCTCTATGCGG
>CAZAYE010000394.1:3229-4501 GCA_964489255.1 uncultured Enterobacteriaceae bacterium | reverse complement strand
TCTTCACTGGCGGATCCACACTGCGCAGTCGTTGCACCAAGTCGGGCTCGGCGATCAACCGGGCAAGACAGCGACGCAAGTCGGCCGGCTCCTCCGGTTCAAATAGCAGCCCGTTCATTCCATCTTGCACTACTGCAGGCAAGGCCCCACGGCGCGCCGCAATGACTGGGAGCCCAGCCAGCAGGGCTTCACGGGTGACAATCGAGAAGGTTTCCTCGCAGATGCTTGGCATCACGAACACATCATGGGAGGACAGGATAGAAGCGATCTGTTCATGAGAATAGGGACCGTAAAAATGGACAGGTAAACCCCGCGCCTCAGCCTGTATGCGGTCCGCATAGGGCTGCCAAAAAGGCGACGACGCTCCATAGACTGAGACCTCAACCGCGGCTGAGGGAAGTCCTTTGATCGCTTCAATCAACACGTGCGCCCCCTTCGGTGGAAACAAGAACCCTATATACAAAATCCGCAGCGGAGGCCCAGGTTGGTGGTCCCTCGCTTTGCAGAGAACAGGTTTCACACCCAGCGGAACAACGCGGAGCCGCTCGTGCAGCAGAGGGAAATAGCCCAGCATCCTCTCAGCGAGAAAGCAAGACGGAGCGATAACCAGGTCCGGCGCATTCAGTGCCTGTTCCATGTAGGTAAAACGACGGCGGATCTCTTCTGGCGGAGCGAACCCCTCTAGACATGGCACACATCGTTCTCCCCGTTCCGGTCCAGGGCAGAGCCGAGTCTGCGCGTCGACCAAATGGATGCGATGACAGGGGAAAAAAAAGTCGTGCAGACTGAGAATCGTTGGATATCCGAGAGAAGCCGCGAGAGGCAGCAAACTGACAGAGAAATGCGCCAGGTGCTGAAAATGTACGACCTCTGGCTGGAAACGTTCCAGCAGCCGGAGAAACGGAGTATCACAAAACGAGTTGTCATAGGCGAAACGCAGGGCCACAGAGGTTTGCAGGTGATTGTTGACCATGCGGACAACCGGAAGACCCTCCAGCTGCTCTTCGCGGACCGAAAACTCTTCGGCGTTACGATCTTCTACCCGGGTGAGGACAGTAACCTGATGCCCGCGGCTCCGCAGAATCTGGGAGAGATAGAACGTCACCAGCTCAGCGCCAGCCGAATCATAGGGAGGAAATCCATGGACGACCTGGAGGATACGCATGCTCCACCTATCCGCGTCTGACCCTCTCTTGGAACGAGAGCAAAGGGCAGAGTCGCTGAGGAAGCGAGTCGGCACGTTCTCCCAGCCAGAGTCCGAGGTTGCCAGCG
>CAZAYE010000394.1:0-3219 GCA_964489255.1 uncultured Enterobacteriaceae bacterium | reverse complement strand
GGCCTGGCTGGCGGCAATGCCCACCGCCACCAGACTCGGGCTTTACTCTGACCGCGCTGGCGTCGCCAAAAAGCCAAGTCTGCCCAGGCTACCCGCAAGGCCGCAGGCACGCAGTTCTTGAGCGCGAGGTCGTGCCGCCGACCGGACGGTTTGCTCATAAGCCCCCAGGCATGATCGAAATGACGGCCGAAGTTGTCCCAAGGCCCGTAGCTATGTGAATGATAGACTAATGACTCGGCGCAGTACGCCGTCTTGTAGCCAGCTTCCAGCACCTGCTTCGCCCATAACTGATCCTCACCAAAGGCAACATCCGGAAACGGAAATTGCCTCCAGAGGTCTCGGCGTATGACAGAGCTCGCGTTAGCAAAAAAATAATAGAGGCCAGGATTGCTGACATAGTCAGGATTGTCTACCGCCGCATTAATGCAAGACGCTGGCCGTCCCGATAGTTCCAGTTCGACAATCCGCCGCCATTCCATGGGGTGGCAACTCGGACGGGGAAGATGACGGCTATACGCGCCGACAATGGTCGGATCTGCCTGCACGGGAGCCAGAAGATGCGCCAACCAATACTCATTGGCTGGAGTGGCATCTTGAGTCAACAATACCAGATAATCACCTGTTGCCCGCGACGCTGCCAAGTTGCGCGTCTTCCCATGGCCGAACTCCTGAGGAGGAATCTGCACGACCGTCGCTCCGTGACGGCGAAGGATCGCGACACTACGATCGCGCGAACCGGAGTCGACAGCGATGATCTCCACCACGGCCGCGTCTCCCCTCTGGTTCTTCACCGCTGTGAGGAGTTCGTCCAGGTACCGCCCGCCGTTTTTTACCGGGATGAGGATAGAAACGCTGGTCAACTCAGCCACCGCTAAAGCTTTCGGCAAAGATGTTTACCATGCCTTGGCAAAAATGCCATAGCTATAGACTGCCTGCGCCCAATGCCTATCGTTGACATTTTGAAGGTCAGTGCGTTATCTGCCCATGCCTACATATTCCGCTCAAAGGGCCAGCGGCTAAGGGCTCTCAAAAGGGCCCGAGAGCAATGGCCTCGGTAATCATTCTCTCTTTTTCTTCCTCAGAAAGCGGCTTGAGCCACTTGACCATCATGTATTGCTGTCTTGTGTCCACGTACCCGACGCGGCGCAGAATGCGCATGGAAACTGGAATGCCAGAATAAGCAAAGAACGCTTTCGCTTCTCCCGCATCTTCAAATGCGACCCTCACGAGCCTTTCTCCAAGCCCGCGATTTCGATAGCGTGGATCCACACACAGCCCCCCCATCAAGGCATACTCACCATGGTGATAGACATGATAATAGCCAATGGCTTCAAACGTTGCTGGACCAACATGGGAGAATGCCACATAGTGGATCGGTTCCTGAGGAGGAGGATCGCCAAACGCTTGCTTGAACAAATCCTCGATAAAATACGCTGCGTTGTCTACTCTGATGATTGCGATCTTCTCCGTATCCATACAGCCAGCCTCTGCTTACTCCTCAGCACCGCATCATACAGAGCTCTACAAGAAGCGGCGGGGAATCGAAGAGCCCCACGCAGAATCTGCACTAACTGCTCCGTGCTGTTCCAACCTGCGGGCCACGGAGCGGCGGAGCCAAAACGGGGCAAATCCCACCGCGAAGATTGTCTCGTCACGTAGCCTCCGTTTCCGCCAAATGCTGCGATCGTGCGATGTTGATCTGGAAAGCCAGGAAAATAGACTTCTCGGAGGTAGTTGCTGGATTGTCCCCAAGGATAGGCAAACAAATCAGGCCATGCGGGAAAGATTTTTTGGTGAATATATTCCGCTGCTTGCTGCACCTCGCCTTGGCATTCCGCATAGGTATCAATAGTGAGAAAAGAGCCTTTTTGCTGATTCTTTTCGCACACGGTGCTCGCTTCAGGATGATTATGGTCCCAACTGTGGCTGTAAATGCTCATTACCCCCGACTCGTTCGCCGCTTTCCACCACTCGTCGGTCATCCAATCAATCCCCTTATACGTCCCGATCTCGCGCCTGGCCTCTGGCGAGACAATAACGAAAGACGACGCATGCAGGTTGGGTTGGGCTGAGGAACCGACCTGTGCCTGAAAGTCACGCAGGATATGGTAGACGCCCTTTTGCAGCCCCCAGTGCAGGTGGTCGAGGTCATAATAATCGAAATTGGCACCATCATCTAAACTGATGGCCACAGCCTTGTGTAGGGTTGCTTCTTCGCGCAGACCGAGTACCCACTCGACCACCCACCGTAGAGGGACAATACGGAACCCCTGGGCGTGGATCGTGTAGAGATCGGAGGCCAACGCGATCAGATCATTGGTCTCATAGGTGTTACCCAAGATCCGATTGGAATGATACGCAAGAATTGGAATTTTCATGGCAGCACTTTCCCCGAAGCAGAGAACGAAGGAGAATGGAATGGCTCAGCTCCTTCTCCGCAAGAAAGAAAGACAGAGAGAGGATCACGTCCGGCGTTTGCAACGCCTGCCCCATATACGGGAAGCGACGACAGATCTCTTCTTGTAAGATTCGCATCGCACCTCTATCGTCGCTTGATCCTCTCTTGATAAGAAAGGAAACGGCACACAGGCTCAGGTAGCAGATCGGCCCATTCTCCGACCCATAACCCGAGATTCGCTGCCAGATGCCAGCTTACTGCTGGCAGGGCCCACTGCCGCAAGACTTGGGCTTTGCTCTGGCCACTCTGGTGATACCAGAAGGCTAGGTCCGCCCGGGCCGCCCGTAAGGCCACAGGCACACAATCCTTGAAGGCAATCTGATAAGGCCGAGCAAACGGCCCGCGGAGCAGGGCCCAGGCGTGGTCAAAGTGGCGGCCGAAGTTGTCCCAAGGTCCATAACTATGAGAGTGATAGACTAGCGAGTCGGCACAGTATGCCGTCTTATAGCCGGCTTCCAGCACCTGTTTGGCCCACAACTGATCCTCAGCAAACTCGGAGGCGGCAGCTTCGGATGTCACGAGCGGGAACTGTTGCCAAATTGACTGACGGAGGACAGAACTGACGTTAGAGAAAAAATAGTAGAAGCCCAGGTTACGAGCATAGTCCGGATTGTCCAGAATACTGTTAACCCTTGACCCTGGTGCTCCTGAAAGCTCCTGCTGGACAATCCGCCGCCATTCCATGGGGTGACAGTGGGACCGGGGGAGCTGACGGCCGTGAGCGCCCGGTACAGCGGCCGCAGCGCCGGCGGGGCGACCAG
>CAZAYE010000393.1:0-4505 GCA_964489255.1 uncultured Enterobacteriaceae bacterium | reverse complement strand
TCGGTATGGGCGTTCCCGAGGCCTTGACGCATCTGGCTCACCGGGTCTATTGCCTGGATCTCAAATTTTTTGTGACGTCCCTGATTCTCCAGCGGGAAACCGGGGGGAACCTGGCTGAAATCATCGAAAATATCAGCTCCCTGATTCGGCAAAGGTTCGAGCTGCACGGCCGGGTGCGCGCCCTGGCGGCGGAGGGAAAACTGTCAGCCATCATCTTGCTGGCGCTCCCCATCTTGCTTGGTCTTGCAATTGCCGCGCTCAACCCCAAATATATCGGCCTCCTCTTTACCGATCCCATGGGAAAAAGCATGGTGGGGTTCGGCGGATTCATGATGGGTCTTGGATGCATCGTGATCGTCAAGATGATTAAGATCAGAGTGTAAGGAATACCCGGATGGGTCTACCCTTTCTCATCGCCAGCTCAATCGGGTTCGTCATTCTGCTCACATGTTTGGGGATCTTCACCCACCTCCGTGCGCGTCAGACCATCAACGAGAGACTCAATCGAGTCGCGAGCACGGGCATTCATGCACCTGAAGCAATCAGATCAGGGAGCGCCACGAGTCAAGGGCCCGTCTTGAAGCTTCTTGGAACATTGGGTGAAGCGAACAAACCCCAAAGCGAGGCAGAGCTCTCACATGTCCGCCGAACCCTTATCCAGGCGGGATATCGAGGCGCAGATGCCCCGCTGATCCTCTTTGGAACCAAGTTGTGCCTGACCCTTGTGCTCGCCGGAATCTTCGCCCTGCTGCGCATCTCAGTCCTCACAACGCTCCCCTACCTTCATACCATGTTCCTGTTTGTGTTATTAGCCGTGGTAGGCTTTTACGCCCCAACCCTCTGGCTGCAGCTGAAAACCCGGATCAGGAAACGGAAAATGTTCGAAGGCTTCCCCGATGCGCTGGATCTCATGGTGGTGTGTGTGGAGGCCGGCCTGGGACTCGACGCCGCGATCAGCCGGGTCGGAGAAGAGATGCAGTTGACGCATCCGGTCTTGAGTGAGGAGTTCAAGCTTCTCAACCTGGAATTGCGAGTCGGCATGCCCCGCGACAGAGCCTTGCGAAATTTAGGCTTTCGGACCGATCTGGAGGATATCAATAGCCTGGTCGCCCTGCTGATCCAGACGGATAGGTTCGGCACCAGCGTTGCCCAGGCATTGCGGGTGCATGCGGATGCCATGCGCACCAGGCGATATCAGCGGGCGGAAGAGCTGGCGGCCAAATTACCGGTCAAGCTCTTATTTCCGCTGATCTTTTTCATCTTTCCAAGTCTGTTTATCGTTATTTTGGGGCCGGCGGTCATCCAGGTCATCAGGACCCTGTTACCCGCGCTCGGCAATCACTAAATGGAGGGTTCCCCTATGAACACGCGAGCATGCATACACCCTCTGAGCTATATCTTCGCTTTTGTCATGTTCCTGGGACTCATCGGCTTCGGGGGTGGCGGTTGTGCCTCCCAGACTTCCCCGCCGATTGCCTTTCATTATAAGAACATTCTGGAGCGACAAAAAGCAGGGATGCCGCTTGCCGAGGACCACCTCAAAAACCTCCCCGACATGACGGCGGCCGAACATGAGACATTGGGAGATACCCATCTCCAGCAGGGCAACATGAGCCTGGCCTTCTCCCAATATGAGAAGGCGTTGCGATTAGACCCTGATCAGATTCGTATCCGGTACAAAACAGGTCTCCTGTTTTTAAAAAAGGGGTTGCCTGAAGATGCCCTCAAAGAGTTTCAGGTGATCCTGAAGAAAGATATGCGGTATGCATTGGCTTATGAGGGTATAGGACAGGCGCTCTTCCAACTCAATAATCTTTCTGAAGCTGAGAAAAATCTTCTCCTGGCCCTGCAATTCGATGGACAGCTTTGGCAGTCGCACAATTTTTTGGGGATCATTTATGACCGGCAAAACCGATTCGAAGACGCCGTCGCTGAGTTTAACACGGCTCTGGCTCTGAATCCAGAGCAATGGCTGCTCTTCAATAACTTGGGGATGTCGTATTATCACAAGGGGGAATACATCAAAGCTATTGAAGCATTTCTAGGAGCGTTAAGAATGGATAGTTCCCAGAGAAAGGCCTATAACAATCTCGGCCTGGCTCTGGGTAGACTGGGAAGATATCAATCAGCATTGGAGGCGTTTAAGAAGGGTGGTGACGATGCGAAGGCGTACAATAACCTGGGTGTGGTTTATATGAGGGCAGGAAGGTATCAAGAAGCCATCACCTCTTTTGAAAAAGCTATCGAGCTCAATCCCAGCTACTATCTGAAAGCGAGTGAAAATTTAAAGCTCGCAAAAAATGGGCTTTCCGGAGCAACTGTGGTTTCAGCGACAACGGGCACCCTGGCCAAAGCACAGATAACCGAGGAAGCGATCCGACCGCGGGCTGCAGACTGAGGGGACGATACACGTGAGGGCACCTGCGCCTTCCAGTCTTGCCCACCTCGACCCAACATCCCGCAGCGGGATGTCAGGGGTGATGAGAGATATGTGCCAGGTTCTCACAAGCCATGCGGACACAGCCCGTCGCGTGTTGATCCTGAGCGCACTCTACGCGATCCCTGCGGTTGCGGCGACGAAGGCGATCAGCGACCCGGACATCTGGTGGCATCTGCGGACGGGGGAGTGGATCGTCGCGCACGGGACCGTCCCCACGTTCGACCCGTTTTCCAGCTATGGCATGGGACGGCCATGGATCGCGTATAGCTGGCTCTTCGAGGTCCTGGTCTACGGCCTCTACAGTTGGCTGGGTCTCACGGGTATCATCCTCTACCGCGCCGTCTTCTTCCTCGCCATCGCGGCCGTGGTCCACCACTTCGTGGCAAAGCGCGAGCCGCAGTTCATCGTAGGGACCGGCACGGTCGGCTTCGCATTGCTGGCGATGGCCCCGCTGCTGACCGAGCGGCCGTGGCTTTTCACGATGCTCTTCGGGATATTGACCCTGGACACAGTGCTTGATTTACGGAATGGCATGCGCACGCGGATGCGCTGGCTGCTCCCGCTCATATACGCGATCTGGGTGAACGTGCACATCCAGTTCGTATACGGGCTGTTGATCCTTGGGCTCGCATGCACCGCGCCGCTGCTCGATGGGCTCCTGGGCCGCAGCGAGCGAGGAGATGACGCAGCCACGCCTGGCTCGCGGGGATGGTGGCAGCTCGTGGCGGTTACCGGAGCCTGCGTTGCGGCGACGCTGCTCAACCCGTATCACGTCCGGATCTACGCCATGGTCATCGAATACGCGACGCAGCACGCAGCATTCCGATACGTACAGGACCTCACCGCCCTCGACTTCCGCCAGATGTCGGATTGGGCGGTGCTCGCCTTCACGGGTGCGGGTGCCTTTGCGCTGGGGCGGTGCACGAAACATCGCACATTCGAGGCGCTTCTCCTTGTGGGAAGCGCTTACTTCGCCTTCCGCGCAAAGCGCGACGTCTGGTTCGTGGTGATGGCAGCGGTGGCGCTCATGACAACCGCTCGCTCGACCAAACCACATGGGGATCGGTTTACGTTGACGACGTTCCACGCGTTCCTGGTTGCGGGGGCGGCCCTCGCGGTGCTCATCACCGTGGGGCGAATCCGTGACATCTCAGAGGACCACCTCCAGTCGATGGTCGCCGAGAAATATCCGGTGGCAGCCGCCGCCGCGGTGGAGGAACGTGGCTATCGCGGGTCGCTCTATACCCACTTCAACTGGGGCGGCTACCTCATCTGGCGCCTGCGAGACTTGCCTGTGGCTATGGATGGCCGGACAAACGTCCATGGCGACGAGCGGGTCGAGCGCTTCCAGGCAACCTGGGCCGGGAAAAACGGCTGGGCGTCGGATCCTGAGCTGGCTGCTGCGGGCGTGGTGATATCTGGTGTCGATTGGCCTTTGGCTTCGCTCCTGCGTCTTGATTCCCGCTTCGAACTTGTCTACGAGGATGCGGTCGCTGTGGTCTTCGTCCCCCGTCCGCAGCCCGAAGAGGGAACGATGGCATGGTCACCCAAGTAGCCGATGCCCTCACCCCCACCCGAACCCTCCCCCCTCGCGGGGGAGGGCAGGGTAGGGGGGCCACGCAAGCGGCGGAGCACCCATGGCCGGCAGTCCTGCGTCAGTGGGGCGGTCCAGCGTTACTCACAGCGACCTTCCTGGCGCTTTCCGCGTGGACGTGGGGCAAATGGCCGGATCTGCTCGTGGACTTCGGCCGCGAGCTTTACGTGCCCTGGCAGCTTGCGGCGGGGAAAGTCCTCTATACGGATATCGCGTATTTCAATGGCCCGCTTTCCCCCTACGTGAACGCGGCCTGGTTCAGCTTCTTCGGTGCGTCCTTAACGACGCTGATCCTCTGCAACCTTGCGATTCTGGCTGTGGTCACCTGCCTCATGTACCTGACATTCAGAGCCGTGTGCGATCGCTTGACAGCCACGATACAAGGCCTGGTGTTTCTCTGCGTGTTTGCCTTCTCAGAGTATGTCCATAATGGCAATTACAATTTCATCTCCCCTTACTCGCATGAGCTGA
>CAZAYE010000392.1:0-4508 GCA_964489255.1 uncultured Enterobacteriaceae bacterium | reverse complement strand
CTGGTTACACTCTGGCAGCCAGCTCGACAGGGTTGACCGGGGCCACAAGTGGAGCGTTCAATATCAGTGCAGCGGCAGCCACCA
This sequence comes from uncultured Enterobacteriaceae bacterium, assembly GCA_964489255.1. Taxonomy (GTDB): domain Bacteria; phylum Desulfobacterota; class Binatia; order Bin18; family Bin18; genus CAZAYE01. The sequence continues at coordinate 4,424 of CAZAYE010000392.1, read as the reverse complement.
AGCTGGCGTTTACCATCCAGCCGGGCAATGCGACGGCCGGCAGTGCCATTCCCGGCCCGCCCACCGTCACGGTGCGGGATCAATTTGGCAACACTGTCACCACGACAACCTCCATCACCGTGGCAATCGGGACCAATCCCGGAGGGGGCACCCTGTCGGGCACCCTCACCAAGAGTGCCGTCAGTGGAGTGGCCAGTTTCTCCGATCTGAGCATCGACAAGGCCGGGACTGGCTATACTCTGACAGCTACCTCGGCGGGGCTGACGGGGGCCACCAGTGGCGCCTTTGACATCAATCCGGCCTCTGCCAGCAAACAGGTCTGGCGCTATGGGGCGGTGCCCAGTGCCAATTTGCTAGTGCCCTGGTTCCAGGCTGGCCCGACCCCAACCGATCCGTTGCACCAGGATACCCTGATCGTGGTGCTCAATCTGCAACATACGCTCCCTGCCACTAGTCTCGAGTTCACCTTCTGGGATGTGGATTCGCACAAATGCTTTAACACGTGTCGCCAGGCCACGGCAGCGGACGTGGTGGCGCTGAGCGTCTTTGCCACCCTCGCGGGCGCCCCCCCGGCGGCGGGCAGTGGGTGTACCCTGGATACGGACGGCGACGGGGTCTGGGAGGGCTACGTTACGGTCGAGTCGTTCACGACGCCCACCTGCAGTGGCGCCCCGGTGCCAGCGGGAATCCTGGGCTATGTTTATCAAGTGCAGCTACAGCAGGGCTTGGCCAGTGGGCTGCTGGCCCCCACCTTTGCGGGGGATCCCTTCGGCTCTGTCAGTCCGTACGACGAATTTGCCGTGGCGCCGGACCAGAGCCTGGTCTTTCGCCTTCTCAATGGGCTGGGTGGGGACGATGCCACGGCAGAGACCCTCGCCGTCATCTGGTCAGCGAGCAGTGGGAATTGCCTGTTAGGTCCCGATGCGGCCTGCTTGGAAGGGGACAACACCTTTATCGTCTGTGATGAAGACGAAAGGTGCTTCTCGCTCGTGCCCCCGGAGCTGTCCCGTGAGGTGAACGTGGTCAGGATGGATGACTTTCTGCCTGCTGGATCGGGCGTAAACGGCTGGTTCGTGCTCCACAATGACACGGCAGGGCCGCTGTCTGTCCTGGGCTACTCGGACAACCGAGCCAACGGCGTGAGTGTGCTGGCTAACTGGCGGGCGACGTTCCCTGCCCCGCTGACCACCGGGAACCCCTTGCCCTAAGAGGGGAGTCAATCGCCAGGGGAGGGAGGGAATCTCTTCTCCTCTTTTCTCACCCTGCCAGCCTCCTTTCTGTCCTTCGGAGGAAAGATATCCGGAGAATCCAGCAAATTGCCCCACAGGCAATCGGTGGTGTCATTGCGCCGTGCGGTCCTAAGTCCCAACGAGGGGCAGAAAATGAGACCTCCTGAGTCCCGGGGAGGCGCAAAAAATAAGCCTCTTCTTCCTTACATTCCTGCAGGAAAAATGCGAAAAGGAAAACCCCGGGAGGAAGGGTAGCCTGGAAGCAGGGCAAGTACTGGAAGATGCATGAACGGCTCTTGGCTAATCAGGGCGCTCTGGAGCCGAGCGACTTGCCGTCCCCTGTCCAGGCGCTGGGGTTGAATGTGCCAAAGTTTCCGCAATATCTGGAGAGCGGGACGGATTTCTTTGCCCGTCAAATCAAGCTTCCGACGCAGCAGCTTCTCACTCATTGGGTGAGCTTGGGGATGGTCGGATAAGCCGTGCAAGATAGGGAAGCCGGTAGATTCCCCTCTTTTCACTCGTGGATCTGGGGATGAGGAAGGTTGACGCAGTAGCTGCTGGTGGTTTAATGCGCTTTCTGCTGGCCGCTGTATTACTTTTTGTCTTCCTCGGGCTATTCAGCACGTCGGCGTTTCCCGATCCCTTTCCACCTGACTGGAATGGGGGCTCAGGGGGCGCAGTCCACTTTCCGCCCGTACAATGGCCGGATGAGCCCGCCGATCCCACGCAGTGTGGCGCAACTTGCGGCGACTGGTTGCCTTACACCCGCTTCCAGAACGACATCAACGACCCGAGGGTCCAGGACCCGTCGAACGGAGGCACGTCGCCGCAGAACTACGTTAACATCGCCTCGTCGTGCATCGACAAGACGCTTCCCAGCATCTACTACTCCCTGCGCCAGGGAGCCACGCCGGCTGACGACGTAATTATGTTCCGTTGGTGGGTGGAGCAGATCGCCAACACCTACGCGACCGGCCCGTCCGCGGGCAACTTCGGCGCCACGGATCCTTGGAACTCGGCCCTGTGGACGGTGCTGTTCGACGTGAACGGGGACGGGTATGCCGACCTGGCAGCCCACCTGGATGGCTCGTCCGGCGCTCCCGCGACACGCATTGACCGCATCGCCGGCATCTGGAGCAAGCTCCCGACCCAGTCGCTGGATTACATCGGCGATCCGACCAACGTCGAGCTGCTCGCGCACAACCCGACCGCCTTCATCGACGGGCCCACCTTCCCCGATACCAACACCAACAAGATTCTCAACTTCCTGAGCAGTCTCACCCCGGTGCCCACGTGGCCCAACGGAGCGGCCGAAACCAGTTGGGACTATGGTACCACTCGGTCGAAAGTAGTGGCCACCAATCCCTGTAACGAGTACTTCGTTGACTACCAGATCCCCGTCCAGATGCTAGACGCCTCTGGCATGGGGGGGCCGGAGATCACGCGCAGCTCCCCAATCTCGATGATCTTCTGCACCGCCAACAGCCTGAACAACCCTTTCCAGAAGGACTGTGCGATCAACAAGGCGTGGGTGGGCGGCGCCGCCAAGCCGGCCCCGTTCGGAGACTACATCTCATTCGACCAAACCGAGCCGTATGCACAACCCATCATCTCCAGTGTGACGGCGACGGCGCCCAACAGTTGCCCGGGGACCTACGCGCTCAGCGCGATCGTGCAGGACGCTCTGGCGCTCATCAACGGCACGGTCGTGTCGTCCGTCAAAGCCGTGAGCTTCTGGTACTACTACGACACCAACGGCAACAGTCAGGACGACGACGGCAATACTTGGACTTTTGCCGCCGACGCCACACTGAAGACCGGCACGCTGAACACTTGGGTTGCAAACTGGGATGCCAGCAGTCTGCCCCGGGGCCAATACCTGATCGGCGTCCAGGCGGTCGACGACAACACCAAGGTAGACGATGGCATGACGCCGTCGGGAGTCGACAACCGCACCTTCTCCTACGTGGTGGGCGACAGTGAGAACCGCATCTACGTTGACGGGATCTCCTACGCAACGGTGCCTGTTCATTCCCCTGCGATGACGCCCGTGTTGACCGAAGATTGGTGGAGCAATCCAAGCGTCACCGGCACTCAGACAGCGCTGGTGGGAGTCGCCCTCAACACCTGCGGCCCCGCGCCCACGCTGGCCAAGAGCGCGAACGTTAGTGAAGTCGCGGGCGGGGGCACGGTGGAATTCACGCTGACGATCTCCAATCCCAGCAGCATGCCCACCTCGATCACGCTGAGCCAGATCGACGACGACTTGCCGGCTGGCTTCAGCTACTCAGACACCATCGGGGGCACCTTGACCCCCAGCACGACACCGACGGCGGGCGACACCGGCACCGTGACCTGGACGTTCAGCCCGGCCGCGATCATTGCTCCCGGTGCCAGCGCCACGCTGATATTTAGTGCGACTGCGCCGACGACCTCCGGCAACTACAACAACAGCGCCACCGCCACCACCAGCTTCGGTGACCTGCTTAGCCCTCCCGTGGCGGTGGCGGTGGACTCGGCGCGCCTGTCGCTCACCAAGACGCCCAGCACCTACAGCATCGATCCGGACGGGACCACGCAGCTGGTGTACACGCTCACGTACTCGAACGACTCCACGGTCCAAGTCACCAACGCCTCGATCAGCGACACCCTGCCGAGCGGCGTGACCTTTGTCAGCTGCTCGGGCGGCACGGCGTGCGGCAACTCCTCCGGGACCGTGACCTGGACGCTCGGCACCCTGGCTGCCGGCGCGACGGACAGTGTAACACTTACAGTGACAGTAGACGTTGGCTACAGCAGCTCGTCGCTGACTAACACAGCGACCTTGGACGCGACTGATCCGGCCGGCGATCCCGTCAGCACGACGGCGTCCAGTACGATCGCGGTGAACATCCCCATTCCCGCCTTTACGCTCACAAAAACTTCCAGCGCAGTCCAGATTGCACCTGGCGAATCCGTGACATGGACCATTAACTATACGAACTACGGCACCGGGACGGCGAGCGGAGTAAAGATCACCGATACCCTGCCTGAAGGCTTTACTTTCAGCAGTTGCTCGGTAGCAGGCAGCCATTTTACCGGATGCAGCAACAGCTCGGGGACGGTCACTTTTGACGATGGAAGTGGTGGGGGAGTTTCTATCCCTGCAGGTGCGAGCGGCTCGGTGACGGTCACGGCGACGGCCGCGGCGAGTCC
>CAZAYE010000391.1:0-4520 GCA_964489255.1 uncultured Enterobacteriaceae bacterium | reverse complement strand
CCGGACATCCCCGTAGGTAAAGTCCGATATAATGCCATCTCCCTGTAAGGCTTTGACGTGTTGTTCACTCTCGATACCGATGAGGGTCGCGAGGTTTCCTGACCCCTCGGTTTCTATCCGATAATACGGTATGAGCTTGCCATGCGCCGGATCTCCCAGGATGTAACCTTTGTACCCCCCGGGGACATGTGCTGAAACACTGCCGGCCGACAGGAACGCCCCTGTAAAAAAGGCGACGAGCAGCACGCCCAATTTTTTCCTATCCATCGCTCTTCTCCTTTCTTCCCTTTCCTCTCTTTACTTCCTACCGTCACCGGCCTGTGGCCGGCTAATCTGACTCTCTTCGCCTTCCCACTTCTTAGTCTCTCTCCATACCCCACCCCCTCCTATTCCGCTGCTCTGGGCTGGCCCGTGCCTCCATGGTCCCTCTCCCTTTTTGCTCCTTGCTCCACATACCGCAAGCGCACCGCACCATAATAGAAATCCCCGCCCCTGTCAAGCGAAAAGTTGTGCTTGCTTACCCTGAGGAGCGGTCCGTCTCCGGCTTCTCTAGCTGCCGATACCACTGCCCGTCCAGGCGTATCCACCGTTCCTGCAGGTTCATCGCCAGATTCAGGTCTTTTGGGGTCGGCAGGATGAGGCGGTAGCGCAGATCAATGGTCACGGTCGCTTCATCTCCTTGTTCCTCGATCCCTTTCACCTTGTACGACTTGTACTGGAGGAGTGGACTCCTAGCCCGGACGTACCGGGTCGGGGTCATCCTCCCGGTCTTGGCGTATGCTTCATAGGCGTAAGCCTTAAGGTCATCCCCGGCAATCCGCGCCTCCCAAAACCCTCTGACCCGTTCCTCTAACGACTCAGCCCGAACTCCTCGCCGCTCCGAAGAGCAGGCGGCAAAAGCAAGAGGAAAGATGAGCAGCCCGATAACAAACAGTTCACCGATGTGCTGGCAGATTCGGGAAACCCCTGGTGGGTGGTCAAAACCGCCTGCTGCCTCTCCTCCCATAGACCTGCCCCTTCTAGCAGCGGCTAGAATTGGTGTCAAGAGTCAAGAAAAGTAAAAAGCTACTCCCTATGGCGAGGCTCGTCCACCTGCTGCGGTCGCATCCCTAGAACTGTGGTCCTGCTTTCCGAGCTTTTTTTCGAGCTCCTCTATTTTCTGGGATGAGATATCATCAGCAGGATCCAACGCCTTGGCTTTTCGATACGCTTTCAGCGCCTCGGGCACCTTGCCTTGTAGCTCATAGAGCAGGCCAAAATTGGCGTATACAGCAGAGTCTCTGCCTCCGGAGAGCTGTTTCGCTTGCTCTAGAAAAGAGCGGGCTTTGTCGAACTCCTTCTTTTCTGTGTACAGGAAGCCTAAGTTGTTCAGGGTCTTACTGTTGTGGGGCTGCACTTGAAGGGAGATCAGGTAAGCTTGCTCTGCCGCCTTCAGCTCACCAAGCTTCTGGTAAGCTGCGCCTATATTGGTCAGCAAGCGGGGATCGCGGGGGGTGATCCTGAGGCCCATTTGATAATGAGTAATCGCCATGCGCGGTAAGCCGCTGCGGTCGTATACATACCCCAGGCCGAGGCGGGCGCGGGCGGAAGAGGGATTCTCTGCCACTAAGCGGGCATAAAAGGTCAAGTCATCCCGCCAGTCGCGATTGCGGACCACGGTCCGCACAGCATAGAAAGCCAGGAGGGTCACAAGCAGTCCGTATCCGATCACTGGCTTCCAGAGACCGGAGACGGGAGACGGAAGACGGGAGACGGAACTTTCTTTCTCTAACATGAAACCTGAAACGTGAAACCTGAAACCCTCCGTCAGACGCCCCAGGACCAGTGCTACGAGGAAACAAAAGCCAAAGGCAGGAATATAGAGATAATGCTCCGCCATCATCTCAGGATAAGGAATAAGGTGAGAGACAGGGAGCAAGGTGATGGCAAACCAGAGGAACGAGAACGCAGCGAGGCGGGAATAGCGCAACACGCCAAGGGCGAGCAGCCACAGCGCAAACAGGAAGGCCAGCGCAAGCAGGGCCCAGGAGTCAAGGAGAGAGCGGGTGACCGCAAAGGCCCCGGTATAGTCCGCCAGGAGGCGCATCGGCCAAAGTAACAAGTAGAGATAATAGACCCAAATGCGCGCCGTGGTCAGGAAGTTATTGACCAGACTGCCACCATACCAGCCCACCCGCCAGGAGGGCAGCACCACAAAAGCGGCATACCAGGAAAAACAGAGGCCTCCCAGCAAAAGGGGGAGATAGAGATATTTATGGCTCCAGACGGCCCTCACCGCTCCTCGACCCAACTCCTGGATATACTGCCATCCGCCTCGCACCTCTTGGAGTTGCACAGCATACACATAGTCGTAACCCAGCATTACCAATGGCAAAGTCACGGCCATTTCTTTGCTCAGCAGACCGAGCCCGTAGGCGAGAAAGGCGATCCCTACCCATAGCACCCGTCCTCCTGTCCGGAGTCCAAAGTCTAGAGCGCGGATTCGTAGAAAGGCGTACAGCCCCAGGAAGAAAAAGAGTCCGGTGAGAATGTCTCTACGGCCAGAGATATACGTGACCGCCTCGGTCTGGATCGGATGGACAGCCCACAACACCGCAGCAAATAAGGCCGTCCGAAGTCTGGCGTCCGGCGTCCGGCGTCCAGCGTCCAGCGTCCGGCGTCCGGCGTCCGAAAGACTGGCAACTTTCTCGTTCGCAGCCAGCAGGAAGGCGACCAGGAATACGAGACAAGCAGTGATCCAATGATAAATGAAGTTACTCAGATGAAAAACCCAAGGATGCAATCCCCCCAGCTTATAGTCTAAGACATAAGACAGCGTACGGAGCGGGCGGTACCCCACCACTCCTGGGGAGAGTGCCAGTAGAGGGTTAGCCGCAACCTCAGGAATAGCTGAACGATTAACGACCAGCAGATAGTCGTCAAAAACGAAACCATTACCCAGAGCGTTGTAATAAACACCACCTATTGTCATTGCAAGCAAAAGACATCCTGCGAGTTTTTTCATTCCCCCTCTCCCACTTACCTCAGTAACAAATGGACCACTGGGTTGGTACTTCCTAGTGCAGGTTCACCTCTTGGGGAGTGGTGGCTTCCCTCTCCCTGTGGGAGAGGGCTAGGGTGAGGGCACCACACCGACTCACACGAGGCTGAGACACGCCCTCACCCCGACCCTCTCCCGCAAGCGGGAGAGGGAGAAAAAACGCGATTCCCCAGCAGGTGTCCTGCATGCACACTAGGGTGTCGCTCCAGGCGCAGGCGCAGAGGCGGCCGGCTCTTGCGGCTTTTCCTTTTGCTCTCTTACCCGATCGAGCATGCCCTTGAGACTGCGGATCCGACTCTCGAACTCCGCAGTCACTGACTGCGCCTCGTCGCGGCTGCGGATGACATGCGGAGTAATGAGAATAATCAACTCCGTACGATCGACCTGTTCAGTTTCGACCCGAAAAAGACGCCCTAGCACTGGAATGTCCATGAGGAAGGGAATCCCTCGGCGTTCGCGCCTGAGTTGATCGTCGATAATGCCGCCCAGGAGTACCGACTCGCCATTTTGCACCACCACAGTAGTCTCGGTCTCTCGGGAAATGAAACTCGGAGATCCGGTATCACCAAAGCGTGCGGCATCCACGTCACTCACCTCTTGCCGGATTTCCATGTTAACCAATCCAGCGGAGTTCACCTGCGGGAGAATGGTGAGAATCTTGCCAGTGTCGCGGTATTGGATGCTGTTGACCGTTCTGGCATCAGCGGTCAGGGTACTGGTGGCCGACGAGGTTAGGATAGGAATCTCTTTGCCGATGAGAATATGGGCCTCACGATTGTCGGCCGCAATCACATGGGGAGTAGCCAGGGAGTTCAGCCGCGACTGTGAAGCCAGAGCCCTGAGCAGGACCAAGAATTGGTCACGGTCAGTAATGAAGGCAAATAAGCCCTTCCCTGATACATGAATCGCCCGTTTTGCCGCTCCCAACAGCGCAGCCTCAGAAAGCCCCCCCGAGCTAGAGCTCGTGCTACTCGTACTCGTACTCGTACTCGTCCCTCCATTGCTGCTCGTACTACTCGTGTCTGTCCCGCCGGTGCTACTACTCGTGCTGCTTGAAGTCGAGCTTCCCCCCAGGATGCTGCCGATCCCCTGATTGGCAATAGCGTACTCCACCCCGAATTCGAGATTCCCACTGAGGCCGACCTCAGCAATGATAGTTTCGATCAAGACTTGCCGGGGCACGACGTCGAGCTTTTTCAAGACATCTTTAATCATCTCGTAATCACGCGCCGTAGCAAGGATAACCAGCGAATTGGTGGTTTCATCTGCCACAATCCGTGCTTCTTCCTTGAAGATTGGTTTTTCCCCTTCCTTAGGTGCAATGGTGACAGTCTGCGTGCCACCTCTACCACCGTCAGCGCCGGCTCCCCCGCTCCGACCACCACGACGGCCGCCACTACGCCCTCCGAGCCCGCCACCCCCTAGCCCGCCACCCCCGAGCCCACCGCGGAGAGCCTGGAGGAGGCGGCCCGCCGGGCCG
>CAZAYE010000390.1:0-4528 GCA_964489255.1 uncultured Enterobacteriaceae bacterium | reverse complement strand
GCATACAGACGGTTAGAGGGGTCCACCGCGACCAATGGCGGAAGATGGAAGCTGTGATTCTCCAAAAATGTGACCAGCGAAGGCGGAGCTTTCAGATCAAGGAGGATCAGTAATGCTCCGCCCTGCTGCACGTAGGCGTCCAGCGCCGACAGTTCCGCCGGGAGAAAGTCTACTTTGGGCCCCAGCAGTATAACGACGGCAGCGTCTTCCGGTACGGCTGTTATGCGGGTGAGGGATAGTGTTTTCACCTGGTAGAATTCATCCGCTAACGCCCCGGAGAGTTTGGTATACCCCTCCTGGGGAACGGAATTCGATAGATCTCCTTCCCCATGTCCAGTCAAGAAATAGATCCTCTTTTCCCCACTGCGGATAACCTGCAGCAGCGTAGAAACCATGGCGTTCTCGCCACTGGACAGCAGCGTGCTTTTGCGCCGACCGTTAGACTCAAATACCAGGGTGCCATACTGCAAGGCCTGATATTCTCGGGCGAGCGCCGGGTTACGGTTGAAGTCCACGATGGTGTAGTGAAAGTGAGAAGAAAGAGCCGCCATGCGCTCCAAGAGGTCTTGGAGGAAGAAGTTTTCGGGCCGATCGGTGTTGGCGAAGGCCATGAGGTGCACGTCTTGTTTCAGGTCAGCCACCACCTGCTTCGTACGCTCCGAGAGGGTGAACTTCTTTTGGGGCGTCAAATCCAGACGGCGATTATGCTCGGCTAAGATTGCTTGCGCAGCGATCAGCAGTCCAACAAATCCCACGATGCCGAGAATCAACTTAATCGTGTTGCGAATGTTTGCATTCATCGGCGTCCTCTCCATTGTCGGGATTCCAGCGAACGCAAAGTGAGGAAACTGAAAAACAGCATGAACAGCAAGAAAAACGTCACTTCTTTGGAGTCTATAAACCCCTGCGCAAAACTCTGGAAGTGCGTGACCATAGACAGTCGTGCCAACACCCGTAACAGTCCTTCATTGGTGGCTCCTTCGTTCCAACTGAGAATCCAGAAAAAGAGCAACACCCCTAAGGCGGAGAGGCCGGCGACGACCTGGTTGTCGGTGAGAGAAGAAATAAACAAGCCACAGGCCACAAACGAGAGGGCAAGCAGCATGATCCCAGCATAGCCCGCCACGACGGCGGTCCACTCGAAAGGCTGTAACTGGTACATGATCACCGGATACAGGCCGGTCCACGACAGCATGAAGAGAGTTGCGATAGTACAGGCGGCGAATTTGCCCCAGAACAGTTCGGCATCACGCATCGGATAGGTGAGCAACAACTCAATCGTCCCCAGGCGTTTTTCCTCGGCAAAGAGGCGCATCGTCAGAAACGGCACCGTGAGCAGCACCACCAACCGGAGATCATTAAAGAGGAGCTGCCAAAAATTCTCCATGATGTTCAGGCCGAAGCCAAACTGGACGTAGAAAATCAAGTCGGTGTAGAAGTAATACCCACTCAGGAGTAAAAACACGGCGGAAATCAGATAAATGAAGGGAGACAAAAAATACGAGCGCAGCTCCTTCGTCAGAACTGCCCAGAAGTTGGTCACCGGTTTTTCTCCTTGGGAAAAGTTGTCAGTTATCAGTGAAAAAGTTGTCAGTTGGCATCAGTTGCCAGTTTTTCCTTTGGCCTCTGGTATTCTCTATGTCTTTCTGACCACTGACCACTGGCTACTGACCACAGTTCTTCATGCGGCTACTTTCTGGTTCTCGCTCGTCAAGCGCACGAACAATTCTTCGAGACCCATGGTGATGGGTCTCAATTCATGCAACTCCCAGCCGCGTTGCACAACGACTCGCGCGATCTCGCGGGGGATAGTCCGATCGTGCGAAGTCACAACCAGGGTATGCCCTGGTTGTTCGCTGTGCTCGCTGTCTCGCAACGCCACTTCCCGAACGTCGGGCAGGGTGCGAAGCGCAGAGAGTATTTCCTGAGAAGGGCCTGTCACCCGCACGAGCATTTGGGTTGCGCCTTGAAGACGAGCACTCAGCCCTTCGGCGGTATCTTCCGCCAGAATTCGGCCCTTATCGATGATCACCACGCGTTGGCAGGTCAGGCCGACCTCATGCAAGATGTGACTGGAAAGCAGGACAGTGGTTTTCCCTCCCAGGCCTTTGATGAGATCGCGCATTTCAATGACCTGATGGGGATCAAGTCCGATCGTCGGCTCGTCGAGAATCAAAATCTCGGGGTTGCACAGCAAGGCTTGGGCAAGCCCAACCCGCTGACGGTAGCCCTTGGACAGCGTGCCAATCAAGCGATGGGCCATATGATCGATCGCGCACTCGTGCAGAACGCGCTCAACTTGTTGGTTGCGCTCTGCGGAAGAGCGTGCTTTCACGCGCACACAAAACCCCAGGAATGACCGCACGGTCATGTCAGGGTAGAGCACAACACTTTCCGGCAGGTAGCCGAGGCGGCGGCGAACCTCCAGCGAAGCAGTTTCGACGTCGAGGCCGGCGACCACTACTTTTCCTTCGGTGGGGGGGAAAAAGCCGGTCAGAATGCGCATTAAGGTCGTCTTGCCTGAGCCGTTGGGGCCTAACAAGCCGACGATTTCGCCCTTTTTGACCGCAAAGGAGACATTATGGAGAGCCCTGACCTGACCGTAATATTTCGTGACGTTGTGCACTTCAATCATAGGTGCCACCCAAGTTGGCTACTGGGCGTTCGCGGCGGCCTGGTTCTGCAACCTCTTAATTTCTACCCGTAACGTGTCTTCCTGCCGCTTCAGGATATCTCGTTCAAACTTCACTTTCCCGAGATTGCTCTCGCATTCTGCCGCTTGGGTGCGTAGACTGCCAACTTCCCCGAGGAAAATACCGGAAAAGAGAAACGAGGTGAGACCGAGACGTTCAAAGGCCATCCCGGTGAGGAAAAGGGCAGTCCACAGGACTGCGACTCCTACATAGTGCCAAACAGCTTTCTCTATAGTGGTGTCTTTGACTTCTTCAGCCATATCCCCCCCTCTTTTAAGGGAAACGTAGTGCGTATTTAACTAACAGAAAAGGGAAAAGGGGGAAAGCGGCCGTAAAGTCGAGAGGGGGGAGGGCCTGTCCCTCCCCCGCATAACAGGAGGTTTAGCGAGCACTCTGAATCAGGTAATTGATCGAAAACGCCTCCGGTGTGTTAATCGGTGTAGCCTCGTTGAAATACCACTCGTTGACCCAGTCAGACGGCTTGGTATAGCCAGAGGGTGCGTCCCATGGACTGCCGTGGGCCACCTGGATGTCCATCATCATGCCGTTGGGGTCAAAAGCCCACTCGTCGTCGTAGTTATACTTTGCGCCCTGTATAGGCCGGGCTGGATACCCGTCATAGGGCTTCTTGGTGAAGTTGAACAAGTTGAAGAAGAGCTTCCACAACTCCCCCCCATTGTCGTAAGCCTCCATGAAGACTACTCCCAGCGTGTCTTTGTCGATGTACATGAGCCGCTTGGAGAAGGCATACTGGCTGTAGGCCGTCGGCAGTCCTTCGACTATCCATACCGGTCGCTTTTCCCAGGGAATATCGCAGGGCATGAAGGCCCGGGGTCCGCTCTTGCCATCAGGTGGCGCGCACCAGATTGAGCGATCCCCGTACTTGCCAGTGTGCATCGGCGCCAGGATCTCTTTCTCGCCCAGGAGACGGAAGGTCCAGAAGGATATCTTCGCATTGAAGCCCCAGATCGAGTCAATGTCGTAATCGGTGCCCCAGAAGGCGTCTGAGCGGTTCGCTACGCTGATGCGGCGGACGCGGCGCAACTCGGGCAGGTACATGTACGAGTCGTCCGCCATATCCATAGCCAGGTAGCGGTTGTTCAGCACGCCCGCCCCTTTCAGGTCGTTCGGCTGAAACATGGGGCCCCACTGTTCGGTGTAACGTAGTGCAGGGTTATGTGGGACGACAGGTTTCGGATCAGTATAGAGACGGCCGGTCCACATCATGCGCCGCCAGAATCCTGATGAGTAGGTCCGTTCCAGTTCGCCCTTGCTACTGATCAGGTTCACGATCCACTCGGTCCCGACGTTGTCCACATAGGCGGGTCTCTGCTCCTGGTTCCACATGATCTTGAATCCCACCAGCGGATCGTTCGGATCGATATTGGGGAACGGCGCCCCGGCCACGTAGTTATAGATCTCCCGGCCGTCGGCCGAGAGCTTCACCTGGCCGGAATACTTCTCGGTGGCCTCTCGATACAGCTGCGGCCACTCGATCTTCTTATAGGGAGCAATCTTCATCGGCATCCCGTTTTCCACGAACCATTTCATCGCCGGGATGAGGAAATCCGCGGCTTTGTCCATGTTTTCCTTAGTAATGGTATCTCCGACTTGAACATCAGCAGTTGCCCAACCCGCAGCGGCAAGGCTCATCGCCCCTGCTGCCATGATTGCGCAGGCAGTCTTCATCCAACGGTCTAGCTGCATAGCGTTCCCTCCTTTGCTATTGAGGGTTAGTGGTTACAACTCACGGGTCCTCTTGCCAAACTGTACGACCGCCACGTGGATCGGGTGTACCGCCTGCGCCCCGTGCGCCTCGCGCGGTCCGCCACGCG
>CAZAYE010000389.1:0-4532 GCA_964489255.1 uncultured Enterobacteriaceae bacterium | reverse complement strand
GGACACCATGGTAAAAATTCGACTCGCTCGTTACGGAGCCAGGAAGCAACCATTTTATCGTATCGTCGTGGCCGACTCGCGTTCGCCGCGTGACGGCCGTTTCATCGACCGACTGGGCTTCTACGATCCGACCAAGAACCCGGCGGTCATTCAGCTCAAAAAAGACAAACTCGCTCAGTGGCTACAGCACGGAGCCCGGCCTACCGACACTGTAGCCCAGTTGATTAAGAAGGCAGGGCAGGAACCAGCCGCCTGATCCGGCAAAGGGAGAACGCTATGAAGGATCTCGTTCTATACCTGGCTAAGTCCCTGGTGAATCACCCTGACGACGTCGAGGTAAAAGAGATCCAAGGCGAGACTGCCACGATTCTTGAACTCCGGGTCGCCAAAGATGACTTGGGCCGCATTATCGGCAAACAGGGACGTACCGCCAAGTCGATCCGCACGCTCCTGAACGCGGCGGCTTCACGCACGAACCGCAAAGTTGTCCTCGAAATTGTTGAAGAGCAGTGACGCACCAGACCCGGCCCGACTCATCGCGTTAGGCCGGGTGGTTGCTCCTCATGGCCTACGCGGGGAGTTACGTATGCTCCCCTACGCGTTCCCCTGTCAAACTCTCCGGAAAGGCTTGACCGTATGGGTACAGGGCGAGACCTGCCCAGGCCGATCTTATACGGTTGTTAGTGTTCGCCCACACGCACCCTGCATGCTGGTGAAATTTCAGGGGATCGATTCCCTCTCTCAGGCCCAAGCCCTGCGCGGCGCAACTGTCTCGGTAGCAGAAGAGTTGCTTCCGCCTCTGCGTGAGAGCGAGTTCTACTACTATCAAGTCATTGGTCTCAAAGTGCAGACCCAAACCGGAGAACAAGTAGGAACCATCGCCCAAGTGTTCTTCTCTGGTGAACATGATATTTGGGTTGTGCGACGAGGGAAAGAAGAGTATCTGATTCCGGTAACCGAAGAAGTTGTCCGGGCCATCGACATTCCGGGCGGGCGAGCAATCATTGAACCAATAACCGGACTGCTCGAAGCGAACCGGTAGTGGGATTATTCAAGTAGTAGGTGATTGCAGTGAAAAGGGTGTCATTCTGAGCCGGAGCCCTTCGACTTCGCTCAGGATAAACTCCGCGTAGGCGAAGAATCTCAGGTACATGAACAACGCGAGATTCTTCGGCCTGCGGCCTCAGAATGACAGATCGTCAAAATCAACGCGGTAGATCAGTAATGGATCTCTCATGCACTTCCACGTTCTCACTATCTTTCCTGAATTCTTCACTTCACCCCTCTCCATGAGCTTGCTGAAAAAGGCGCAGGAGAAGGGAGCCATCTCGTGTATGATTCACAACCTGCGCGATTACGCAGCCGGAAAGCACCGCTCCACGGACGATACTCCTTACGGTGGCGGGTGGGGCATGGTGATGAAACCTGAGCCGGTAGTGCAGGCTCTGGAAGCAGTGTGCCGGCCACTGTCCCACCCGTGGCGGATTCTTCTTTCCCCACAAGGCATACCGCTCTCACAGGCAAAAGTGGTCGAGTTTGCTGCCAGAGGGACACTCGTCCTCGTCTGTGGCCGCTACGAAGGGATCGACGAGCGCATTCGCGCGTTCGTCGATGAGGAAATCTCGATTGGCGATTATATTCTTAGTGGTGGTGAAATCGCGGCTTTGGTTGTGATTGATGCGGTTGCACGCCTGGTCCCAGGAGTGGTAGGGCGGAAGGAATCAACTGAACAAGAGTCCTTTAGTGACGGACTCTTAGAATATCCCCAGTACACCCGTCCCGAAGAATTTCGTGGGTTTCGCGTGCCTGAGGTCCTCCTCTCAGGTAACCATCTCGAAATTGCCCACTGGCGCCGTCGCCAATCCCTGCTCCGCACGCGCGCCAGGCGGCCAGATCTGTTAGCTCGGGCAACGTTGAACGAGGAAGACAAACAGTGGCTTGCGCAAGAGAGTAGTGATGAGTAATGAGTCAAGTGATCAATTCCTCGAGCTCTTTTGTTTTACTCATCACTCGGGACTCATTACTCATTACTTGATCTTCTGTCATGGCCGACCTTTACCTCGCCCTTCTTCACTATCCGGTTTACGACAAAGACAGAAAAGTGGTGACGACCTCGATCACCAACATGGATATCCATGACATCGCGCGCTCGGCCCGCACCTATGGAGTGAAGCGTTACTTTGTGGTGACACCGGTACGGACCTTACAGGCGTTGGCCGAGAAGATCCTCGATCACTGGCAAGAGGGCTACGGCAGTACCTACAACGAGACGCGAAAAGACGCCCTTGCCCTTGTCACACTCAGCAACGATCTCGACAGTACCGTCCAGGCGATCCAACACGAGACTGGGGAGCGGCCGCACCTTGTGGCAACATCTGCGCACACTGGAACACGCCGCACTACTTTTACAGAGGTGAGGCGTAGGGTAGAGGAAGCAGGTCCTCCGCTCCTCTTGATGCTGGGGACCGGTTGGGGGCTAACCGAGGAAGTGTTGGAACGGGCAGATGATATTCTAGAGCCTATTAAAGGGGTCGGGACCTACAACCATCTCTCAGTCCGTGCGGCTGCAGCGATCCTGCTTGACCGCCTCCGGGGCGCACGATAAGGATAGGGCAAGCATTCAGCATTCAGCTATCAGCTTTCAGCCCAAACTCGGAGATCCCCAACCAGGTTATAGGTAACAATCGCGAGGTTACGAGGAAGAAAGACCACTGATTTCTTCCTTATTCCCTATAACCTCTTCTCTGCCTTGCTGACCGCTGAGGGCTGCAGAGCTGACCGCTACGGAGGAACACCACCATGAGCAACGTGATTGATACCATCGAAGCTGGGCAATTAAAAACTGACATCCCTGACTTCAAAGTCGGCGACACGGTGCGGGTCCACGCCAAGATTATCGAAGGCGACAAGGAACGCATCCAGGTTTTCGAAGGAGTCGTCATTAGCCGCGCCAACGGCGGCAACCGCGCAACGTTCACCGTACGGAAAATTTCCTACGGCGTTGGAGTAGAGCGTATTTTTCCTCTTCATTCACCTCGCATTGATAGGATCGAAGTGGTCACTCGTGGCCGGGTCCGCCGGGCCAAGCTGTATTACCTGCGCGAACTCTCCGGTAAGGCCGCACGCATTAAGGGAACCCGCGTCCGAGGCCCGACCGCAGCGAGTGCGATTGACACTGCTCCCACCCCTCCCGTGGAAGAGCAGCCCAGTGAACAGGCCCAGAAATGAAAATCTTGGCTATTTCAGCCAAAGAAGCGGGACACCGCCGTCACGAACGCCTCAGGCTGTTCATAGGGAGGCATGTGTCCAGCCTTGTCGATCAGCGTGAGTTCTGCCTGCGGAACAAGTTTTTTCCAGTACTCGGCGTACACGGGAGGGATCAGCACGTCGCTCCTACCCCATACCAACAGGGTCGGCGCCGTCAGGCGATACAGCCGCTTCGACAGCCGTCGGTTCGGAATTGGGAAGAGAATCTTCCCGGCCATACTGAGGCGCCGTGAGTTGCTGATGTAAAACTCAGACAGCGCTTCGGGGTTCTTCAGGTCTAGACCCCCAGTGAGCAGCGCCTCTCCTTGGGCCCGATCATGAAAGAGATACTGAGCAAACTCATGCGGGAGGAATGAGAAGATATCTGGAATCGGATGCTCAGGCACCCATAATCCTGCCGGGGCGACCAGTACGAGTTTGGCTAAATCATTCGGGGCAATGCAGGCCATTTCCGCCGCAATCATGCCACCCATAGAGTGGCCCACGAGGTGAGGCTTCGAGAGGCCAAGTGCGGTCACGACGTCCCAGCCGTGTAACGCGAAATCAAGCATGTCCTCAAGCAATTCCTCGCCGGTGGACTCTCCGTAGGCCGGGAACTCTGGGGCAAACACCTGATAACGCCCGGCAAGGTGATCAAGGAAAGGATTGTCGGCGAAAAGGCCACCGGCCCCGTGGAAGAAGACGAGCGGCGTACCCTTCCCGGCCTCGAATACGCGGACCTTCGCCCCGCGCTTGGTCTCGATCATCCGACTCTTCATAGCGGGAGCCTCCCGTCCTGACGCGCCTGCTCGACGTTCTTTTCGGGCTGCAGGCGTTCTTCCATAGGCTTGCACCACCAGCGGTTGTCATCTTTCCATTCCGGCCAGAGGTTGCGGAGGTGCGGCATGACTTTCTCCGCGAAGAGCTTGCTGGAGTAGCGGGTCTTCCAGTCCGGCATGTTGCCCACGTGGATCAAGCAGAACACATGCCCCACGCGTAGCCCTTTGATTAACGCTTCCATCCGCTCGCGCACCGTCGCCGGGCTGCCAGCGATGACATAACCGTCATCGACGAGCTGCTTCCAGGTAAGCGTCGGAAAGAGCTTCTGGACGTCCTCACTAATCGCGGTCAGCACGTTCGCCTGGAGGGTCTTGATCGTCCGATACCCTGGGGCGTCGGCAAAACCGCCGTGAATGTGCAGGCAGCGGTTGTAGAAATAGCTGACATGTTCTGCGTACAGCTTTTCGGCTTCCTGGTCCGTCTCTGCTACGCAGATCGTTTGCGCA
>CAZAYE010000388.1:0-4536 GCA_964489255.1 uncultured Enterobacteriaceae bacterium | reverse complement strand
AAGTTTCTCCGGCTGGTGATGGTGAACTCCATCTTAAACCCGATATGAGCGAATATTTTAGTTGTCAACAGAATTGAACAGCTGAGAGGTTCATCTGCTCGCTAGAGTAGTTTCACTTACACACGCCCTTTGCTGGGAGCGCGGGCGTCCGGCCCGCTTTGAAAGGCGACCGAGATGGTCGCGCTCCCAAAATATAGCCCCGTGCAAATCGCTGTAGGGAACGCAAACGAGACCCGCGCCAGCAGGGTGCTGAAAAAGCGGCATTCGTGCTTCGACCAGCTCAGCACGAACGGGTTTTTCTAGGCATGCTGACCTCTTCCGTTCACCCTGAGCCTGTCGAAGCCTGTCCTGAGCGAAGCCGAAGGGGGTGAATACGAACTGAGAGGCTCTTTCCCCTAGAGTCGTTCTGGCTTCCCGCTTTCGCGGGAATGATGCTCTTGGCTGTCCTGTCATGCCCGCGGCGAAGAGAAAAGAAATTACTCTCCGCCTTCCCGCACCCTGTCTCTCCTTTTCGCCTTTGTCCTGCTTACATCATCGGACTGGTCGACATTTCCAGTAATAATGGTGCATCGTCGGCCCTTCCTTGCGCCGCCGCAGGGTCAGTACGACCTCGTCACTGACCCGCACCTCTTCAGGGTCTACATCAGTCATCTGAATATAGAGCCGCCCGCCTTGATTGAGGTCTACGACAGTCATGATGGTAGGAGAATCGGGAGCGACATAGAGGTGATCGCGAGTAAACGTGAAGACCTGACCTGCATGTTCAAGTGGAACCTCTTGCAAGGAGTCGTGATTCTGGCAGGCGAGGCAAACCCGGGCGATCGGATATTGGCGCGTCCCGCACCGCAGACAGTGGGTGCCGTAGAGACGAACGTTCTGCTTCTCTTCCTTGGCGAGAAACACGTTAGACAGTTCCGGCCCTTCCTCATTCTCGGCGTAGTATTCACGCATCTTTTTGAAGATTTGGTACGAAGGGTAGAGTCGCTTCTCACTAAGGTGGTCGGAAAGGGAACGGGGCAGGGATCGCTTGGCGACCGCCTCGGTGACCTGCAAGAGAAAGCCGTCCGCGCCTTCGCCGTAGGCCAGCACCAACAGGCGATCACCGGGGTTGGCGGTTTCTAAGGCCGCCGCCAAAAGCAAAAACGGCGCAGCGCTGCCACAAGCGCCGATCTCTTGGAAGAGGGGGTTTTGCATTTGCCCGTCTTGAAAACCAAGCCTCTTGGCCGCGTTCACATGGGCACGGCCGTCTGGGGAGGGCAAAATGATCTTGGCACAGTCTTGCGGCTGAACGCCATGCCTCTGCAACAGCGCTTTGCCGACGGCAACCAGGCTCGCTTGATAGCCGCGCTCAGTAGCAAAGCGTGAAGACTGGGTCTGAATGAAGCCATCGGTATCCCGCCGCCATTCATCGAGAAAATCGTCTGAACGCGAGGCCGTGCCGAGGATCTCAGCAATCACGCCCTCGCGGCCTAGGACCACCGCACTGCCGGCGTCACCGAACCACTCTTCTTCGTTCTCCCCAGGTTGACCATCACGCACGTCTCCGGCCGCGATCAGTACACGGGACAACCGGCCGCTGTTGAGCGCATCCACGCCTGCCCGCAGGGCTGAAGTCGCCGAGCGGAGGCTGCCAGCAAAGTCCATGGTTTCACATTCGGCTGGCAGATCGCAGGCTGCGGCCATGAAGCTCGCCGAAGACCGTTGCCAGAACGGCGCGGAGGCGGAGGCGAAGTACACAGCCTCGATCCCAGACTTCCCTTTCTCCTCGAGGCAGCGCTGAGCCGCTTCCAAGCCTAAGGTCAGCGAGTCTTCGTCAAAATAAATTGCTGCACGCTCACCCTTTCCTGCACGCCGAGCCCAGGCCTGGCCAATCTTCTCTCGCTCCAACCGGCAGAAAGGAACATGGTAGCCACAACTAGTGATACCGATCATCTGGTCTTCTCCTCTAAAGAACCGTATTGAGAGTAGAGAATTTTAGGCTGTTCAACTCTTCACTTTTCACTTTTCCTCAAGCCCCATTAACCTCCAGCGGCACGAAGTGAAACTCTTTGCCACTGAACAACCCCTTGTCACTAAGCTTCAAGTCGGGAATGACTAAAAGCGCCATGAAGGAAAGCGTCATAAACGGGGCTGAGAGCGTCGAACCCAGCTGTTTGGCTCGCGCATCGAGCCGAGCGTAGCGTGCCGCAACCGCATAGCCATCGTCTGTACTCATGAGCCCTGCCACAGGCAGCGGGAGGATCTCGACCGAGTATCCCTCAACCACAGCTATGCCCCCTTTCGCCTGAATGACCGCATTCACGGCCGTACAGAGCTCTTCATCCGTCGTGCCGACGGCGACGATGTTATGCGAATCATGCGCCACGCTGGAGGCCAGCGCTCCGCGCTTGAGGCCAAAATTCTTGATGAGCGCGACGGCAGGCGGGACCTCGGCATAGCGGTTCACTACGGCAATTTTCAGAATGTTACGCTCAATGTCAGCTGTTAGTTCACCATGCGTGATGGGGGCAGGAACATGCCTTTCTCCCGTGCTCAGTTGACCGTCGCGGGCTTCGATCACCCGCACGGTTGAACTGCAAGCCGGCAGGCGGAAGTCCACAACCCGCTTTTCCGCAGCGACACAATAATTGACTGGCTCCACAGGCACTGACGGGAGCAGCGCCTTCCCTTCCTCAGCAACCAGGATACCTTTGCAGTAAGTGCGCTGAACGACGAAGTCAGAGAAGTTATTCACCACGATCAGATCAGCGGGATCACCAGGCCGCAGAAGCCCAACGTTCAGGCCGTAGTGCAGGACAGGATTGACACAGGCGATACGCAGTACGCGCATCACGTCATGGCCCAGCGCTACAGACCGCCGCACCAGGTCGTCGATATGTCCCCTCACGAGATCGTCGGGATGCTTGTCGTCACTACAGAACATGCAGCGGTCGGAATAGTCATCAATCAGTGAGTGTAAGATATTATAATTTCTCGCGGCCGACCCCTCTCGGATGAGAATCTTCATTCCAGCGGCAAGCTTGTCTAACGCTTCGTCGAGCGCGGCACACTCGTGGTCAGTGGAAATATGCGCACCGGCATAACAGCGCGCGCTTTCGCCGCGCAGGCCCGGGGCATGGCCATCGACCGGACGTCCCAGTGCACGGGCAATGCGGATTTTTTCCATGACTTCCGCATCTCCGGCAAGAACACCCGGAAAATTCATCATTTCGCTCAGATAAGAAAGGCCACTCTGTTCGAAGAGTTGACGAATGTCGGTAGCTGACAGCTCTGCGCCTGCGGTTTCGAAACGTGTGGCGGGCACACACGACGGTGCGCCGAAAGCGATCGGAAAGGGCGTCTGAGCGGCATTGGCGAGCATGAAGTGCACGCCAGCAAGCC
Organism: uncultured Enterobacteriaceae bacterium; assembly: GCA_964489255.1. Lineage (GTDB taxonomy): Bacteria > Desulfobacterota > Binatia > Bin18 > Bin18 > CAZAYE01. The sequence goes on along the minus strand of CAZAYE010000388.1, from coordinate 1,155 downwards.
CCAGAACATTGGCAATCTCATGCGGGTCGGAAACCGCGGCAACCGTCCCATGCACCGTGGCCAGACGGGCAAATTCCGACGGCACCAGCATGGAGCTTTCGACATGCACGTGCGCATCCACAAAGCCCGGGAGCACGAACCAATCGTATTTCTGCTGATCTTCACGCCCAAGGGAGCGAATGTGTCCCCCCTCAATGGAGAGCGTTCCCGGAAAAATTTCTCCGCGGAAAATGTCCACGATATTCCCTGAAATCCTAAAGGTTGGCATAGGTGATTCCCGGTGGAAAAGCAGAGCGTCGTCGGTTTTTCCTCAGCGACCGCTGGCGCAGGTGCGCAGTGCAGCTTGAGGCGCAGGAGCAGGTTCCTCTCATCTCCCCAGAGCATAGATAGCAGGCAGTTGCCGGTGTTGCTGGTCAAAGTCGATGCCGTAGCCGACAACGAAACGGTCAGGGACCGTTTGCCCTAAGTAGTCGATAGTGACTGACACCCGCCTGCGGGCAGGCTTGTCCAGGAGGGCGCACAGCCTGAGGGAGGCGGGCTTGTCGCGCTTCAGGTAACGCAGGGCTGCCCTGGTGGTGATCCCCGTGTCGACAATGTCTTCTACGAGGATAACGTCCTGACCGGTCACGGCCCCCTTTGGGAGTCCCACAACCACCACGGCACGTCCGGAACTGACCGTGGAGGCTCCGTAACTGGACAGGCGGATGAATTCGATGTTGCGAATCGGTGTCTTCATGAGTCTGACGAGGTCGGCCAAATAGATAAAAGCCCCCTTGAGCATCCCCACCAGCACTGGCGAGCGATTTTCATAATCCCTATCCAACTCTTGCGCCACTCGCCTGACGATGGCGGCGATTTCCTGCTGAGAGATCAGGCAAACCAATTGCTTTTCCATAGCCCCCTCGTCATATACAGACCCGCTGCCTGACGTTGACAGAAAGCGGTGAAGGCTTTCTCTCAGGGGCAATACCGATCCCGAGAATCCTGCGCTGCGCAACCACCCATCCCTACTCTATGAGCCCTGCCTGCCGGGCCCGTTCCAGGAGCGTGCGGGCACGAGTCAGGTGTGGCACATCAACCATTTGCCCTTTAAAGCTGAAAGCCATCTCTGTCTCTTATACACATCTGACGCTGCCGACGATCTTACGCGTGTAG
>CAZAYE010000387.1:3395-4542 GCA_964489255.1 uncultured Enterobacteriaceae bacterium | reverse complement strand
TCTTGGCATAGTCAGGCCTCTGGCGGATCAGCAAGTCATCGAGGGTCATCTCACCGGCCACATAGTACGGCAGAGCGACCCGCGAGTACGCTGGACCTTCCTCGCGGTTGATGATGGTGATGTCGCCGCTTTTGTCATGTTTGCGGATACCATCTATGGCTGCCAGCGAAGCCGCGCTATTGCCGATCAGTACATACTTAGTCGCCATCGCTTCCCCCATTGCTCAGCAGGCCTTTACGCAATTCCCTGTTCGCCCTTCGACAAGCTCAGGGCGAACGGAGGAAGTATTACAAACGCGAAGATTGTCCGTTCATGCTGAGCCTGTCGAAGCATGAACACCTTACCGACCAACATATCAAGCCTGAGGTAAACCGAGCGCTGCCGCTGCTTTTTGTTTCGCCAGGGCTTCTACAGCAACCACATCCTTGTATTCGAGCGCACCAGGGGTGCAGAATTGCACACATTGCGGATCTCCGTCGCAGAAGTCGCAGTTGTGAGCTACACCTTTCTCTGGCGAGAATCCCATCACGCCGAAGGGGCAGGCGAGGAGACACATCTTGCATCCAATGCAGCGGTCAGGGAGGACTTTGACCTGGCCATCAGCTTGACGCTGGATCGCCACGGTCGGGCAGACTGCGGCGCACGGGGCATCAGCGCAGTGTACACACACCATCGGTTGATAGAATTGTTCTTCGTAGAAATCAGCAACCCGGATACGCGAGAGCGCAGGGAGGAAAGCGCCTTCATGAGAGAACGAACAAGCCAGTTCGCATTCGCGGCAGGCCGTGCATTTTTCTTGATGAACGACAATCTGTTTCATAGGCCCTCCTACGCCACACTCATTGCCCTGTCATCGAGAGGCGGGTTACACATCTACGCCGCATTCGCCGTGCGCAGACCGCAGAATTCCTCGTAATCAATCAACTCAGTGATCTTGGGATGATCGCTGCACACCAGGCAGTTGGGATCACGGCGCAGCTTGAGTACTCGCACCTCTGCAGTCAACGTATCGAAGTGCATCATCCGACCGATGAGGGGCTTGCCCGCGCCCAAGATCAATTTCATCGCTTCGAGTGCCTGCACGCAACCGACCAGCCCAGGGAGCACTCCGAGCACCCCAGCCTCAGCGCAGCTCGGTGCCGCGCCC
>CAZAYE010000387.1:0-3385 GCA_964489255.1 uncultured Enterobacteriaceae bacterium | reverse complement strand
GATAGCACGGCCCGCGACCCGGATAGAAGACCGTCGCTTGGCCTTCAAACTGGAAGATCGAGCCATCAACCAGCGGTTTCTGCGCCATGACACAGGCATCGTTAATCAGATACCGGGTCGGGAAATTGTCACAGCCGTTGACGATGACATCAAAGTCTTTGATGATACGCATCACATTCTCAGACGAGAGCCGTTCGTTAAACTGCACGACTTTGATATCAGGGTTCAAGGCATTGAGGGTTTTCTGAGCGGACTCGACCTTGGGCATGCCAACCCGATCATTGGTGTGGAGGATTTGGCGCTGCAGGTTGCTCATGTCCACCACATCATTGTCGATGATGCCGATCGTGCCCACGCCAGCCGCAGCCAGATAGAAGGCGACTGGCGAGCCGAGGCCACCAGCGCCCACGCACAAGACTTTGCCATCGAGCAGCTTGGCCTGACCTTTTTCTCCCACCTCCGGTAACGTGAAGTGACGAGCATAGCGCGTGATCTGTTCCGGGGTGAACTGGCGGTCAGCGACCCATTTGTTCCCAGCATTCTTCCAGGAGGTGTACCCACCAGACATGGAGACCACGTTCTCGTAGCCCATCTCCTGCAAAGTACGAGCTGCAATCAACGAACGAACACCACCGGCACAGTAGGCGATGATGGGGGTGCTCTTATCTGGCACTGCTTCTTCGACCCGTATTTCCAGGAATCCACGGGGCAGAGACAGGGCACCTTCGAGATGCCCCTCGCGGTACTCTTCGCGTTCGCGCACGTCCAGGAGTGTCCATCCTTCTCCGCGGTCCAGCCGAGTTTTTACCTCGTCAACCGAGACCTCGGGGATCGCCTGGCGTGCTTCTTCCATTAACTGTTTGTAGGTCTTGGCCATAAATTCCTCACTAACCATCAGCAGTCAGCCATCAGCTTTCCGCTTTTTTCTGCTCTGTCTCTATCGCTGTCTATTTTTTCAAGCTTGTTGTTCCGCCTGCTTATAGCTCTCCAGCATCTCGCTCATCAACGAGTCTCGCCCGCCCTGCGCGAGCGTACGGGAGCGTTGCATCAGGACCTCTTTGGTCTCGATGAAGTCCTCACGTGAGTAACCCCAGATGCGCGGGTGCACGTAGGTGTCCATGCGGATCGCATCGCAAGGACACGCTTCCACACACATGCCACAATAGATGCAGCGCAAGGTATCGATTTCGTAACGGAGCGGAAACTTTTCCACGTTGGGGTCGGGGTGCTCGCCAGCCTCAATGTGGATGCAGTTGGCCGGACAAGCGGTCGCGCACAGAAAACACGCTGTGCAGCGCACTGAGCCATCCTCTTTCAAGGTCAGGCGGTGACTCCCCCGGTAGGTATCGGGGTAGTGTTTGCGCTCCTCGGGATACTGAGTCGTATACGCTGCGCGCGTGCCCTGAGCGAAGCCTAGCGCGTGCAACACGTGAAGCGACAAATTACGCCAGAAGTGGTAGGTCGTGACCGTCAGTCCGCGGATAATCTCCGGGACATAGAGCCGTTCCCACCACGTCATTGCCTCTTTCCGTTTCATCAGTTGTCTCGACAGCCGGGGCCGTATTTTCGCGCTCCACTATAGGGGGCGGAAGTGCTTTGTCAAGGCAGTTTAGTGCATGCGTGGCTTGTTCGGACCGCCTTCGCCGCCTTCCGGCCAGCGTGCGGCAGTTAATTTGAAATCAAGCATATCACGCAAGAGTATTGCCCGTTCTGGAACCGTCTCGACTTCAAGCAGGCTCTGTTTTTCAATCGGCAAAAAGTCGAGGTGGAAGGCAAAGAAATTGATAAAGAACCCATCCTCGACCGTAGGATCAGCTAGGAACTTCTGCACAGACTCGTTCTTCTGCAGATAGGTTTCGAGCAACCGATTAAGTTCCTGACGCAGTTCCGGGAGCAGACGCGCCTTGGCTGACGGTCGCCATTCGACCACCGCTTCACGATACATTTTGCCGTGCAGTTCCTCTTTAATCCGGCACTCGCGCACCCCTTTGAGGAGGATATTGAAACGACCGTCCGGCAGGGGCACTATCCGAATCATCTCGCCGGCACAGCAGAGGGGAAAGATCTCTGGCCTGCCCTCGTACTGTTCCTGCCAGTTGCCCCGCAAGAGCGCCATCCCAATGAAGGGCGGGGTTTGGTCTTTTGCGTCACGCACCATTTGCCGGTAGCGCGGCTCGAAGATATGCAACGGGAGTATCACTTCGGGAAACAGGACGACATTGGGTAGGGGAAATACAGGAATAATCACTGGTAAGTCTGACACAGTCTCCTCCCTTCCGTCCAGTTGCGGCAGAAACCGGCGTTACAGAGAGGCAAGCTCCTGCTGCAGCTGTCTGATCGAATGACGCTGCTTTAAACGTTCAATCCAGGCGCACACATTTTTCAGTCGAGTAGGGATCTCCACCCCAAGATTAGGAAGAATGAGCAAGCGGGGCACAAACGCCAGGTCGGCAAGAGAGAACGAGCCAGCCACATATTCTTTCCCCTCTAGATGGCGTTCGAGGAATTCTAAAACCCGTAGGAGATCGGCGCGATAACGCTGGACCCGTTCCTGGTCTCCCTGCTCGGGAGGTTTCCGCAGTTCTGCCACCAGCAAGCCAGCCTGAGCAGTAAACGAGTTATCGGCAAAGTCCTCGAACATCCGCACCCGCGCACGTTCGCTTGATTGCTCCGGCATCAGGGGCGGATGTGGATACTCGTCCTCCAGGTATTCATTGATGATAGTCGAATCGTAGATCACTTCCTCGTCATCGATAAGCACAGGCACTCTTCCATAGGGATTGAGACGCAGAAAATCTGGGGCCTTCTGTTCGTTTTTGGTCAAATCGACGAAAACTCGGTCGTAGGAGAGATCCTTTTCATCCAGCACAAGTCGGACCTTTTGACAGTACGGACTCCGCGGGAAGTCATAGAGCTTGATCATGCCTGTTCTCCTGTGTTCTGCTCTTGTGGTAGTGTAAAAGAAAACCCAGAGGCTGGCAAATAAAAAATGCAGGCACTGCGCTCTGCCCATCCCTCTGGGCGTCATTTTCGTGACTGCCGTTGCCTGGTCATGCGCAACTCCTCCTCACCACTGTTGGCCTCTCTGGCTGGCGTCAGTATTGGCGACTCCTTGCCAGTTCGGGTGATGGCCATTCTCAACGTCAGCCCAGAGTCGTTTTACAAAGGATCAGTACAAACCAGCCTGGAAAGCCTGGCTGAGGCGGCGCAGGCCATGGCAAATGCAGGAGCAGATATCATTGACCTCGGGGCGATGTCCACCGCCCCTTACCTGCAAACCCACATTTCCGTCGAGGAAGAAACCGACCGTTTAGCCCGAGCGGTGGAGGTGGTTGCCTCCCGTGTCACGGTACCTATATCAGCGGACACGCAGCGCGCTCAAGCG
>CAZAYE010000386.1:3426-4546 GCA_964489255.1 uncultured Enterobacteriaceae bacterium | reverse complement strand
TTCAAGATTCAAGATTCAGGATTCATTTGTATCTTGCATTTTGAATCCTGAATCTGATAATGCGTGGTTTTAAATCAGAATTGGTATGAGATATCACCTCAATATTTTAGGGAACAAGACTTCCGAAGTCTGCCGGAGACCAGTCAACCCCGGCCCATGACGTTAAGACTTCGGAAGTCTCCCCCATTTTTTGAGAAGATACAAATGACGGTTACTTTTGCTTTATCTCTGATAAAACGTCGAGCAACCCCTCTATATCGTAGCTCCGTAGAAATCCACGCAGATGTTCCGCGAATTGTTGCCCTTCTTCTCCAAGCTGGGCGACTTCGTCGAGGTCGCGTTGGATTCCGGTCACGTTTTGAAGCTCCGCCGCCTCCTTCAGATGCTCGAAGAGTGCTTCGGGCAGGATAGTCCTTGCAAAGTCCCTCTCGGCGGAAGACGCTTGCTTTTGTGAAGCTTCATATTCAAAGGGGCTTTCGCTCCCAGCTCTGTGCAAAAGGGTTGCCAAGGATTCATAGATTTGCTCGGCAAGGAAGGGCTTGGCGATGAAGGCGTCGAATCCGGCTTTCAAATACCTTTCTCTTTCATGAACCAAGGCGGAAGCAGAGATGGCAACCATTTTCGGAGCGCGAGCCATTCGAGATGAGGCACCCCATGGAGTTGAAGGACTCGAGGGGGTTGTATGCTCTGGAGAAGATTTGCCCCCCAGCTCCAGAACGGATTCTTCCCAAATCCGTTGCGCGGCGGCGATTCCATGCATGAGGGGCATGCGGATGTCCATAAACACAATATCAGGTCGATGTTCGCGAACCATCTTCACCGCCTGACCCCCATTTTCTGCCGTGAGAACTTCAACACCGATGTCAGTGAGTATTTTTTCAAGCACATCTTGACTTTCTTTTGAATCGTCGGCAACCAGCACTTTAACCTGATACCCCTCTGCCAAGCGCACCACCCGCTTTGTTGGCTCGACCTTTGATGAGGGAATCTCTCGCCTGACAAGCTCGAATGGCACGGTAAAGAAAAAATGTGAGCCAACCCCCAACTCCGACTCGAAAGCGAATTCGCCGCCCATCAGTTCAATCTGACGCCGGCAAATCGCCAATCCAAGCCCTGTGCC
>CAZAYE010000386.1:0-3416 GCA_964489255.1 uncultured Enterobacteriaceae bacterium | reverse complement strand
CCTTTCGTTGTACCGGTTTTCCCTTGAGTAAAGGGTTCAAACACCTTTGATCGGTCTTCAGGGGCAATCCCCACGCCGGTGTCGATAACGTGAAACGTGAAACGTGAGATGCTATTTTCGGTGTTGGTTTTGTCAACTCGGAGGGTCACTGAACCCTCTTCTGTGAATTTAACCGCATTGGACAGCAGATTGATCAAAATCTGCCTCAACTTCCTTTCATCACCGTGAACCAGGAGGCGTTCAGGCTTCTCGTCCGTTTCTTCTACCCCGCTCCCACGCTTTCTTTTCGCCACTCGACTCCCCAGGTGAGCCTCCTCTCCCTGTCGCCATTCGACACCCCAAGCGAGTCCTTCCTGTTCGCAACGAATCTGAAACATCGTGGAAATTCCCTGAATCAGGGCGGTGAGATCGAAATCGGTGTTTTGCAACTCCATGCGTCCGGCTTCAATCCGTGAGATGTCGAGGATGTCGTTAATCAACGCCAGCAGGTGGTCCCCACTCTTTTTGATGGCGTCAACCGCGTTTCGCACCTCGGCTTGCAAATCGGGCATGCCTTGCAAAATCTGAGCGTAACCCAAAATCGCGTTCATCGGGGTACGAATCTCGTGGCTCATATTCGCGAGGAAATCGCTCTTGGCGCGATTGGCCCCTTCGGCAGCATCCTTGGCTTCTTTTAGCTCCGTCGTTCGTTCAGAAATCCGCCGTTCCAATTCGTCATGCGCTTTTTGCAGCGCTTCTGAGGTTCGTTTGCGCTCCAGTTCCGCGCCGGCGCGGGCAGCGAAGATTTTCAAGATCGATACGTTCTTTGGCTCATCGGGCATCAACTTCTCATCCAGCACGGCCAGATGGCCTAACACCTCTCCTTTCGCACCATAAAGCGGAAGGCCTAGATAACTCTCCGCCCCTAACGAAACAAGGTCCTCATCTTTGGGAAAGAGCGACTGTATCTGCTCCGGATGGTAGCAGACTTCCCCGCCTATCACCTGTTCGCATGGTGTCCCGGCCAGCGTGTAAGTAAAGTTCTCCCTGAATTCTTCTCCTTTCCAGAACGCAAGCGTGCGAACCCGGGTCTTCGTTTCGTCGGTGCATTCAGTGATGAAGGCGTAGCGGACATCGAAGGCTTGGGCCAGATGACGGACCAGCGAATGGAAAAAGTCACTGCCGGTGACCGCGGCGGTGCCTTCGGTGAGGGAGCGCAGTGTCTCCTCGGCCTGCACCCGCTCGGTGATGTCAATCAGGGCACCCACGTGGCCGATCACTTCCCCCGATTTTCCTCGCCAGACGCCGATCTGGCAATGCATCCAGATTTCTCTGCCGTCGGGACGCAGCATGCGGTGGTCCGCCATATAGGGCACTCCCTCCCTTCTCGCCTCGGCCCATCCGTTGACGATACGCTCTCTATCTGCTGGATGAATGGCAGAGACCCATCTGTATTCCTGTACCTCTTCCGGTTTGAGGCGCGTCAGCTCACAGAACCGCTGGTTAATGTATAAGCAGCGGCCTGAAGCATCCGCTAAGAAAATCCCTGCCGGCGAAATCTCCGCCAGGCTTTGAAAACGCTCCTCGCTTTCCCGCAAGGCTTCCTCGACCCGCTTGCGGAACGTGAGTTCCTGCTTGGCTTGCTCATAAAGCCTTGCGTTTTCCAGAGAAATGGCTGCCTGCGAGGAAAGAATTTGTATCACTTCCAGGTGCGCTTTGGTAAACGCATGGGTCATCAGGTTGTTTTCGAGGTACAAGATGCCTCGGACTTTCCCTTGATAGGTGATGGGTGTACACAGAATCGACGTGGGCTGGTTTTTTTGGATGTAGGGTTCATTGATAAAGTCGCCTTCCGAAGATGCATCATTGAGAATCACAGGCTTAAGCGTTCTGGCGACGTAATTGACGAGCCCCTCTGAAATCACAGGATTGCCTGCAACAGGGTCAGATTGCAAAACGGTTATCCCCTCTTCACCCACTGTCGCAGAGGCTTCGATCATGAGCTTCCCGTCGTTGACTAAGATCAGAAAACCCCTCTCAGCTCCCGCATTCTCAATGAAGATTCCCATCATCTGAGAAAGCAATCGCTCCAGAACCATTTCACCCGAAATGGCTTGCGAGGCTTTCATCACGGTATTCCAATCGAGCGAACTCGAAGTCTCTCCCCCCGTCGATGAACTGTTCGTCAATGTATGCATCACTGTGCCTCCGTTTTTTTTCATGGCATCAGATGACCGATGTGGAATGTGTTCTCTCATGGTTGAGGCCGTGCGTCCTCACCCCGGCTTGCCACAGCACCCGTCATCTGCGGTCGTGACGAGGAACATGGTCATGGGACCCAGTCGTGATACCGTTTATCAACCGAATCAACACTTGATATCAATCGAAATCTGCTCCCTATAAACTAACACGCTTTCTATTTCATGTCAACAGAAAAATGCCAACGAGCCTCAAGTTTGTCTCATCAAAAAATTTGACGGGTTGACGGTGGAGGTTGAGGCTTTAGCCGGTATGAGTCAACCTCCGACCGGCTAAAGCCTCGACCTCCGGCACAACGTGTCAAATCTTTTGTGACAAGGTACCGGATTAAATAGCACGAAAAAGTCAAAGCAACGCCATAACTTTGTAACACGCATGAACTATAATATCGCCGTTTCAAAGGTCAACCTGTAAACTTGAGAAAGAGAAAAAAATGAGGCTTATATTAATGTACAATTCTGTTAAATTTCAGCAACCAATTCTGCAAAAGTATAGTTAAGTGCCTATCCTGACCAAAAATTATTGCACATTGTGTAGGGGGGCACTGCCCACCAGAACTCGGTGGGCAGTGCCCACCCTACGGGGCTTCGGTTCTCATTTACCAAAGTCAAGATAACCTCGAGATATTTGCCACAACAAAGACACAACAATGTCATAATTTTGTAACATCCGGGGAGTATTCTATTGATGAACGAGTCAGGGATGTGGGAATCCGGCAGGAGCGTTAAGTGAGTGCCATTCCATTCAGAAATGGTATCATGTTACTCAACGCTGGGGAGGACGATATGGAAATAGATCTTAAAAGAGGCACAAGCCTCCTTTTGTTGCTTCTGGTGTTAAGCTGTAATTCTGTTTCTTATGCGGACGAAGGAAAGATTAGCGGCTATTTCTTAGGCGACTACTACTATGTCCTGAAATCCCACAACGAAGCCCTTGAAAATCGGAACGGATTTCAGTTCCGTCGCATCTACTTCACTTATGACAAGGGGTTATCGGATGAGCTCTCAATGCGATTTCGATTGGAGATGAACAGTCCTTCCTTCCCTAACAAGGATACAAACGCCAAACTCGGACCGTTTGTCAAACACGGTTATCTCAAATGGACGCAAAAAGCGTGGCGCACGAATACCTATTTCGGGTTGTTCAGTACCCCTGTCTGGAACGTTATTGAGGAGGTA
>CAZAYE010000385.1:0-4551 GCA_964489255.1 uncultured Enterobacteriaceae bacterium | reverse complement strand
AAGTGAGAACCGCTCTAGGAACAGAGTTCCCTCTCTCTGGGGTGGAAATCATTCGGTCATCAGTAACCCGCCAATGAATCTCAAATCTGCTGTTGCTGCCTCAATGGCAAGCGCCTCGTCCAGTTTCTCTCGGGCGTGGGCAGCCAGGATATGGAGTGCCTCTGTCTCTTCTCTTGTCAATTTGAGTTGAGCAGCAGCCAGTGCGAGAAACTCTGCGCTTTTCTCTTCGACCGGCGTTTTGCGCAATTGTTTTTGCAACATACCGAGCTCAGTGCGACTCAACGGTTGCACTTCCGCTTTCCCTTCCACGACCCAGCGGGCAAAAGCAGTGTTCCACAGGACATCAAGAGTTACTCCTTCAGGCACTCGTCCCTCAGGGAGCAGTTCCCAACGCTGCATCACAACAAACCAGGCAGGAATCTGGGTCAGGACGGTTTCCACGAGTCTGACCTCTGTGAGATCCTGGAAACGCCGATAGAGAACCTCACCAGGCGTTTCGAGTCCGCGAAAGAAGAGTGGCGACCGACGTTGCACTCCAGTGTACGTCTCGCGGAAGGGAGCATCCAGCAATTCTTCCCACCTTTCTAGCCCACTTTGTCTGAGGGTAGCATCGATCTGTTTCCCGTGCTGCTGCAAACGCAAGGTCAAGCTCAGGCCGACTTGAAAGAAGGGGCGCAGCAGTATCTCGTGCAATAACTGGGCGGCTTCCCGCTCGCTACTCTTGGCGAGGCTGGCCACGCCAATGCTCACGTAGTCGTGCACCAACTCTGCGCAACGCCGCACTTCGGAAACCTCGCCTGGGTCGCAGGCCTCGGCAATAACGGCCTGATTGGTAAGAATGGCTAACTCGTGCCCAATTGGTTCCAGATCGTCGGGCGGCAAGGTTGCCAGCACGCGTATGAGAAACGAGTCCTGCACGTCGAGCAACATCAGTGCGTGATCGGAAGGGATCAGTTCTTCGTCGGCAGCGAAACGCATGTGAGGCGACGCGGCGCGGCGGTAGCGAGCCAGAGACAGCGATTCCGGATCAACAAAGTGAAACAGTTCCCGCGCCTCATCGTAGTTGGGGTACCCTCGTTCGGCCAACCGGGCGTTCCGCCAGCGGAACGCCTCCTCCTCAAGGCTGCTTGCCAATTCGAAGAGGCTCGCTTCAAGGATAGTTTGGTAGGTGCGGTAATCGAGTACGCGTAGACGTTCCAAGAGGAGCGACAGGACTGGTTCCTCTTCGCCGACGAAGCGCAGCAAATACTGATCATCAAAGGTGAAGTAGCGCGACTGGTTGAAATCTGGATCATCTTCTACATCAGATTTACGAACAACTTCGAGGTGATGTTTGACAAGTAGACCCAGGACTTCTATGTCCGCGTGCAGAAACCATTCCGCTAGTTTTCCACTCCCTGCTTCATCGAGAAGCATCAGCCACGCCAGTACCTTCCGATCATCGAGTTGATCCTTGCGCCAGCAGTCGAGATCCAGCATATCCCGTACCTGTAGGGGGGAAGCCAACGCGAGCAGGTCCGTGCTGTCGGCAAGGCCAATCTCTTTCAGCGTGTAAAAGAGCGTTTCGGCAGACAGCGCCCGAGTCAGTTCTAAACTATTATGGGCCGAGAGGATCAGTGCCCGACGGGTCTTCGCATCAGCCCGCTCGAGTCGAGCAATCTGCTCAGGCACTGGGAGTGAGGAGAAAATTTCTTTGGTTGGAGCATCCATAGAGCGAACACGTGAAACGTAAAACGTAAAAGGGGGGAATCGAGCGGTTCTTCCCTTCTGACGTTTTACGCTTTACCCATTATTTTTTCTCACTGTAATGATCGATAAACGACAGTGCCTGGTCCCAGCCCAACAGACCATTGAACACTTCACTAAATGGCAACATCTCATGCCAACTCCCCTGGGTGGTGCCAGTCTCGCGTAACGCTTTGAGCGCTTTCTTGATTTGATAGGCGGCAGCCAACGCCGCTGTGACAGGATAGATAGCCAGACGAAATCCCAATTCTTCAAGATCCCGGGCCGGGAGAAAAGGGGTTTTGCCTCCCTCAACCATGTTGACCAGCAGGGGGACTCTGCTGGCAAACCGGTTACACACTTTCTCCATTTGCCGCACTGACTCGAACGCTTCGAAGAACAGCATGTCAGCTCCCGCTTCCAGGTACGTTTCAGCACGGGAGATGGCATCCTCAAGTCCATTGACGGCAATGGCATCGATACGGGCGATAATCACGGTGTCGGAATTGGTGCGATTCTCGGTTGCCGCCCGAATCTTCGCGGCATGGTCCTTGGCAGGAATCAAAAGCTTACCGCCGAGATGGCCACAACGTCGCGGCAAGTCTTGGTCTTCAATATGCAGTCCAGCAACACCAATACGTTCGTAATCCAGCACCATGCGTACGGTGTTGAGGACCGAGCCAAAGCCGGCCTCGGCATCGGCGATCACGGGTACATTAACGGCACGACACACACCTTCGAGCTGCATAACCATCTCAGTGAGCGTGCGCAAGCCAAAGTCTGGGTAACCCAGCGCCCCAGCCGAGACTCCACCTGAGTAATACACCACAGGAAAACCGGCCTCTTCAACAAGCCGAGCAGAGATAACATCATAAGCGCCCGCGGCCATGAGAAGACGATCTTGAGCCACGAGCGCCCGTAGTGATTGTGCCTGGGCCATGCAGTTGCGTACTCCTTAGCAAAGGGCTGAGAGGCAGCTTTCTCGTTTCGGCAAGCCCGTCCTGAGCCTACCGAAGGGGACCTCAGCAGCCTGTCTGCTTTGTCAATAACAAGTTGCTGAGTTTCCTCTGCCCGACGCCATCAGTCAAGTGCGCCCACGGTGCAGAGAGCCACGGCCGGCCTCATAAGTCTCGCACCGTAGGCATAACCTCCTCGGCGAAGCGCCGCATACTGGCGAGCACTTGGCGATGGGGAATCCGCCCTCCTGGATTGAACCAGCAGATCATCTGCTGCATTCCGCCACAGCGCGCGTAGGCATCCCTGAACTTCTGCACGCAGGTCTCGGATGGGCCGTAGAGCGCCATCGTTGTATCGACTTCCTCCCAGGTGATGGACTCCATGCGCTTGCGCACTTCACGCAAGTAGGCATACGAGGCCGACTGGTCACGCTGACCGAGGCGTGCCTGGTGACTCACGGTACGAAAATAGTGCATGAAACTCGGCTCAACTTCCTGGCGAATCCGGGCGGCGCTGTCGGCGACATAGGTCGGGAAGAGCACCGCTATGTCTTCCTTTTTGCCGTGATGGGCCGCGGCACGAAACGTGCGCCGGTAGATGTCAATGTGTTCCGGGAGTTTCGGGAATGGATTAATGGGCGAGGCGACAAAGACCGGATAGCCCCGTTCCCCCGCGAACGCCGCGGTCTCTGGGCTGTTCGCGGCGATGCGCAGCGGCGGGTGGGGTTTTTGCAGCGGCCTCGGTTCGACAGCGGTTTCTGGTACGTGAAAATATTTGCCCTCGAACGCAAACGTCTCTTGGGTCCATGCCTGCTCGATAATCGTCAGGGCTTCCTCGAAGCGTTCACGGCTTTCATCGCGCGAGACATTGAACCCTTGGAAGTGCAAGGCAATGGTCCCGCGGCCAACGCCAAAATCGAGTCGGCCGTTGCTCAGAATATCGACCACCGCGGCATCCTCGGCTGTACGGAGCGGGTGTTGCAGCGGGAGCAGCGCAACCGCCGTTCCGAGGCGGATGTGTTTGGTGCGCTGGGCGATAGCAGTGGCCAAAATCAATGGTGAAGGCATGATGGAGAAGGGGCGGTTAAAGTGCAACTCTGCCAGCCAGGCCGAGTCAAAGCCGAGCTCATCAGCGTAGACGATTTGTTCGATCGTTTCGTAGTAGCGCGTCACCTCGTTCTGCTCAGGTGCGCACGGGAGTTGGTAGAAGAGGCCGAATTTCATAGATAATCCCTAGGCTATTAGCTGTTAGCATTTAGCTATTAGCCAGACAAAAGGCCTTGCCCTCTTTTACTAAGAGCTAAGAGCCAACAGCTAATAGCTCTTCTTTCATCGTGCCGCAAACCCGCCATCAATCGTAAACACCGACCCGGTCACCCAGGACGATTCGTCCGAGGCAAGGTATAACGCCATCGCGGCAATATCCTCCGGCGTCCCGAGCCGGCCTATGGGATGACCTTTCTCAAAGCCTTCGCGCAGTTTAGGGTTGGAGCCATGGAGGACGTGGGCCATCATCGGCGTATCCACCGCCCCTGGACAAATGACGTTGCAACGGACCTTTTGCGCAGCGTAGGCCATCGCGACTGCCCGGGTAAGGGAGATAACTCCACCTTTGGCCGCTGTGTAAGCGTGTACATTGCCGACGCCAAGGAGCCCGGCGAGGGATGAAGTGTTGATGACTGACCCGCCGCCGGCCTTGATGATCTCAGGCACGGCGTATTTGCAGCCGAGGTACACACCCTTCAGGTTCACGTCGAGGATTTGGTCCCAAACCTCTTCTTCCAGGTTGGTGACCAAAGTATCTTTCCGGTGGAGGACGGCCGCGTTGTTGTACATGATATGCAGGCCGCCGTAGGTTTCCACGGCAAAG
>CAZAYE010000384.1:0-4552 GCA_964489255.1 uncultured Enterobacteriaceae bacterium | reverse complement strand
GAAAAGAAGCGGGCGGCTTCGGCTACAAGCGGAGTCGCGTCAAAGAGCTCGTCGCGCTCCAGCCCCGCCACTGGACAACCAGTGATATTCCGTACGGTATCTCCACAACCACATACTGTAGTGAGACCCGCTTGTTCTAAAGTGGCAAAAATCTCAGGGATAGATTCAAGCCGAATCCAGTGCAATTGGATGTTTTGCCGAGTGGTAAGCTCACCAGAATTGTCGCCGTACCTAAGGGAAATTTCGCCAATCGTCCTCAGGCCCCGAGGAGAGAGAATCCCGCTGGGAATCTTCACCCGCATCATAAAGGTGCCCACCTTCGGCCTGTCGTGATATAGGCCGTACCATTGCAGGCGGACAATATCCTCCTCCGGGATTCGTTCGTATCCGCGGGCGGCAAGCTGGGGAATTTCCTCGATGACCTCAAAAGGGAATTTCTCGCGCTTGAGACGCTCAATGGAGTTCCGCTTCAGTACTAGATCCCAACTTGGGGCTTCGCGCATAGCTTGCCTCGCTTAATATCTATTAATTCTATAGATATTAGAAGAAACAAAGCTATTATCCCTTCCTCTTTCTTTAAGTCAAGAGCTTTCTTCTTGACTTTCTTTTAAATCGCTACTAGATTAATAGCGATTTATGAAGCTCTCGAAAAAAAGTGCGTACGCGTTGAAGGCGTTAGCGTGTCTCGGCTCGCCAGAGAGCCCGTCGAGGTTATCGATCCAGGAGATTGCCCAGCGGGAAGATATTCCCAAGAAGTTTCTTGAGCAGGTGCTGCTGGCGCTGAATAGAGCCGGGATCGTGCAAAGCATTCGTGGCAAAGCCGGAGGATACGCTCTACGCGGCGCTCCGGCAGCTCTCACTCTGGGAGACATTGTGCGTGCAGTGGATGGTCCACCGGCTCCCCTTCCCTGCGCGAATCCTACCGCGCCAGTGAAATGTGCAGACTGCGCCAATCTCGAGCACTGTTGGCTACGAACGGTGATGATAGAGATGCGGGAAGCGATGAACGCGGCGCTGAATCAAGTGACGCTAGCGGAAATTTGCCGGCGGGCGGCACAGAGCAAACGCAGTCGAAACCTGCAGGCGCTGATGTACGAAATTTAAAGCGGAACCTCGAAGTGCCTGCGGCCGAAAAACTCTTGACTCTCCACACTTGCTCTCTTAGAGTGGCCCTACCACAGCAAACCCGACATGACATTCTCAGCGTTACATGACATTCTCAGCGTTAAAGGAGGACCCTATGCGCAAGCTGTTTGATTACTTACCTTGACCCTATGCCATGAGGACGAGGATCGTCCTAAAAGAGAAGAACCTGCCGTTCGATCGCATCCTGATGGACCTCCCCAACAAAGAGCAAAAACAAGACTGGTATCTCGCGCTCAACCCCTACGGCAAAGTACCCGTGCTCGTCGAAGAAGGCGCTTGGGTGTACGAGTCTGCGCTGTGCAACGAGTATTTGGAAGAAAAATACCCAACGCCGTCGCTGGCACCGACCGATGCCGGCGCCAAGGCGCAAATGCGCTTGTGGGTCGAGTTCTGTAACAGCCAGTTTGTCCCATCCCTGATCGGCTTAGTCTACGAGAACCGCAAGCCTCCGGCCGAACGCAGCCAGGAGAAGATCAACAGTAGCAAAGCGCGGTTGAATGAATTGCTCCCCCGTCTGGAAACACAGTTGCAGTCACAGGATTACCTCCTGGGCAACTACAGTATCGCTGATATCGCCTTCACTCCGTTCCTGGCGTTGGGCGAACGGGTCGGCGTGGACTTAAGTTCATTTCCCCGCACCGCGCAGTGGGCTGCGCGTCTCAAGAAGCGGGACAGCTACGAGGAAGTCAAAATAGGGCTCGCCGCATAAACAGTCATGAGTGACGATCAAGACAAGTCTCGGACAAGTCAAGGCCAGTCCCAGGCAAGTCAAAGCCGGTCAAGACAGTTCAGACTCTGGCTACGCTGCCGCTTGCTCTGACTTTTTGAGACTGGCCTGGGACTTGTGTTGACTTGTGTTAGACCTCTCTGAGACCTGTCGAGAGAGGAGGGAACTTTCTTAGAGCCCAGCGGGTTCCTTTTGTGAGTTCACTACAGGGAGGGACCCGCATGTTGCGTCGTACGATCTGTATTGCCTTACTCCTCTGGTTCAGTGTCACCCAGACAGCTCTTGCTCTCGGCCCGGTTGATGGGAGTGGCCTGCCACCAACCGACCTGGAACGAGTCAAGATCGGCACTCCAGCTCCAGACTTTACCTTAGAAGATGAAAAGGGCGCGCCTGTCACGCTCTCCCAGTTCCATGGCAAGAAGAACGTTGTCCTGGTTTTCTACCGTGGCCACTGGTGACCCTACTGCGTCAAACAGCTCGTTGAGCTGAAATCGCTGTTGGCTGATTCGCTTCGCGAGACCACACAACTCCTGGCGGTGAGTATCGACAACCATGCCGATTCACAACAGTTGATCAAAAGGCTAGAAGAAGGCGAAGGAGCAAAAGTAACCTTTCCGCTGTTGGAAGATCAGGGACACAAAGTGATTGACCGCTACGGTCTCTTCAACCCCCAGGGCAAAGGCTGGCCGCACCCCGCAACCTATGTCATCGATACGCAAGGCAGCGTGCGCTGGAAATTCGTCGAAGTCAATTATAAGGTACGGCCGACCAACGCAGAGATTCTCGATGCCCTAAAGGCTGTACAGTGACGCATTTCCTTTATTCCTCTGCCATTCCCTCAGGTGCCGAGACACCCCGCTGGAGGGCTTCTCCGATTGCAGGGCTGAAGCACGTGCTCCTTGTGCTAGTCACCCTTCTTTGCCTCTCTCCGCACCCTATTCTCGCTCAACCGGCTCGCACGTACATCGACTCTGCGGTTGTGGCTATGGGCGGCCGCGATGTCCTCCTCGGACTAAAGAGCCAGCGTATCGTTTCCCACGGCGAGAACCTTGAGCCAGAGCAAGCTGTGCGTCCAGGCGGCGAACCGCGCAAGGCATCAACTTTTACTTGCACCTTGATTCGCGATTTGACCAGCGGCAATGTCCGCTACGAATGGCAACGGGAAACGTTCCCTCCGTTCGCCACCACCTGGCGTTACACGGAGATTATCAGTGCAGATCAGGGAGCGATCCTCGGCGCCGACGGCGGCCGCAGTCCCGCCAGGCGGGCCGCGTCGGCTGCCCGTATTGCAGCACGCCGAAAGGAACTCAGCCGCTCGCCAGTGTCGGTTCTGCTTAATGCGCTTGCCCGTTCTAGCTCCCTTCTCCGACTTGCCGACCAGATGCTCTACGGCCATCTTCATTACGTCATCTCCTACGATGACGGCGGTAAGTTTGTGATCCTGGCCATCGACGCGCAGTCGCGACTGCTCACGAAAGTTGAATTTCTCGAAGACGACCCCTTGTATGGTGATATCCAGAACGAGTTGTTCTTCACCGACTGGCGGCAGGTCGGAGCCCTCAAATTACCTTTCAAGTTAACCTATCGGGTCAACGGGCAGGTCATGATGACTGAGCGCATCGATTCAATTGAGAACGACATTGATCTCGGTTCGGTGAATTTTAGCGTCCCTGAAGATCTTGCCCACACCGACCCTGGAGATGGCCGGCGAGGAGAGCACAGTTCTCACTGGATATGGCGGCGCATCGCCCTCGCCAGTCCATTAGATGACGAGCAAACCCGCGTTGATCTGACCGAAGTGACAAAAGGCGTATTCCATGTGACAGGCGGCACGCACCATAGTTTGGCCGTTGAGATGGCTGACCATTTGATTGTCGTCGATGCCCCGCTGTACGAAGAACGTTCTCAGGCAGTGTTAGCTGCGCTGGGGAAGCAATTCCCGGGCAAGCCCGTGCGTTTTGTCGTCACCACGCACTTCCACAATGATCACTCTGGCGGTTTACGTGCATACGTCGCCGCGGGAGCAACCGTCGTAACCGGCAAAGTCAACGAAGCGTTTCTCAAGCAGGTCTTCAGCGCGCCGCACACTCGCGTGCCCGACAGTTTACAACAAAACCCCAAACCTGCGGTGATCGAAACCGTAGATGCCGAGAAAAAAGTCCTGACTGATGGAGCACAGGTGGTAGAAGTCTACCCGACCGCCAACTCGCATGTCGAAGGGATGCTAGTCGCCTATCTCCCCAGGGAGAAGCTCCTGTTTGTGACTGATTTGTTCTCCCCTGGCGCTCCGCGTCAGGTTCCAGCTTGGTGTGGTGAACTCCTGACTGCCCTCGAACGATACGACCTGAAAGCCGAGCGAATCGTCGGCGGTCACGGGAATAAAATCGGTACCCTTCCTGAGTTGCGGCAAGCCGCAACGACTTCTACTCCGTAATGTCCAGTGATCTTACAACCACTGATGACCTCAGGTGGATGGTCGAGGCTCTGCACGAAGCAGCCCAAGCCGCGGCTGAAAACGAAGTCCCGATCGGCGCAGTGGTCGTGCAAAACGATAGGTGCCTTGGTCGCGGCCACAACTCCCCGATCTCCTGTGACGATCCAACCGCCCACGCCGAAATTCAGGCTCTCCGTAACCTGTCTCTTATACACATCTGACGCTGCCGACGATCTTACGCGTGT
>CAZAYE010000383.1:0-4559 GCA_964489255.1 uncultured Enterobacteriaceae bacterium | reverse complement strand
TATGCATTTCGGTCACGCACAGCAGCAAGCAATCTTTCAGTTCCGGGTACCAATCCTCGAGCACCAAGCCAGCCACAACGTTCTGCTGCTTGAGGCGCTGCCAGAGCTCACGAGCACCCGCTACCTCGATCACCACCTCATTGAAGAAGGGTGCCGGAAACCGCTCCCGACAACCGGAAGTTTGCAGGAACAAGTCACGGGCGTAATGGCTCTTTTTGACGTTTCGCTCAGCGAGTTCTCGGAGCCCCTGTTTGCCCATGAGACAGAGAAACACCGTCGTCGCCAACGCACAGAGGCCGTGGTTGGTGCAGATGTTTGAGGTCGCCCGTTCCCGCCGAATGTGTTGCTCCCGGGTCGCCAGGGTCAAGACAAACCCGCGTCTTCCCTCATGATCAACGGTTTCCCCCACCAACCGGCCCGGCATGTTACGCAGAAAGCGCTCGCGACAGGCGAACAACCCCACGCCTGGACCGCCGTAGCTGATGGGGATTCCCAGACTCTGCCCTTCTGCCACAGCAATGTCAGCACCAACTTCTCCGGGAGATTTGAGTAACCCGAGGGCGATGGCCTCGGGAGTGACTGTCACCATTAGTGCTCCACTGCGATGCGCCATCTCGCCGAGTCGGGCGATGTCCTCAATTACACCGAAGAAATTCGGGTAACCACCAACGACACAACTGACTGTATTATCGAGGTGCTGAGTCAAAGTCGCCGTGTCGATCCGCCCATCCGTTCCCCAAGGCAGTTCGAGGATACGCGCACCCGGGACTCCATCAAGATACGTCCGCACGACCTGGCGGTACTGGGGGTGGAGGGTGCGTGCAAGCAGGACAGTCGGTCGCTGTGGCAGGATTCGTTTCGCCATCAACACCGCCTCAGCCGTGGCCGAAGCACCGTCATACATACTCGCGTTGGCAACCTCCAACCCGAGGAGGATCGCCACCAGGGACTGGAATTCAAAGATCCCCTGCAAGGTCCCTTGGCTCACCTCAGGCTGATAAGGGGTGTAAGCGGTGGCGAATTCGTCACGTTGGATGATCTGATCGACGACCACTGGCACGAAGTGCGAATAGGCCCCACCACCAAGAAAGGTCAGAATCTCAGGAGAGACTCGGTTCTTTTGGGCCAGGGTGAGGCAGTACTCTCGGACCTCAGCTTCAGACACTCCAGGTGGAAGGTCGGTCGCCGCGCTGCTCCGTAGTTCCTTAGGCAGATGAGTGAAAAGATCATCTACCGATTGCACTCCCAGAGTCGCAAGCATGGCAGCGATATCGTGCTCAGTATGGGGAATGTAGCGCATGCTTCCAGTCCATCAGTCTATGCTTGACTAAGCGACTGTTCTCTATTCCTCCTCCTCTTTCTCTTCCTCCACAAACTTTTTGTACTGCGCTGCGGTCATGAGGTCCTCCAGTTCTTCAGGGTCACTCATCTCAACCCGAATCATCCACGCATCGCCATAGGGGTCCTCGTTGATCGTTTCTGGGCTGTCGGGCAATGACACGTTGATTTCGGTTACCGTTCCACTGACAGGCGCATAGATATCGGAAACCGCCTTGACCGACTCTACGACACCGAAAGGCTCGTCTTTCGTAACCTGCGCGCCCACCTCAGGCAGTTCCACATACACGACATCTCCCAGTTGCTCTTGCGCGTAGTCCGTGATGCCAATGGTGGCGAGGTTCTCTTCCACTGCAACCCATTCGTGTTCATGCGAGTACCGTAAATCTCTTGGGATTTCCATGTTGTTCTCCTCTGTTCACCCTTTGTGGTAAAAGGGCCGATCCACAACCCGGGCACGGGCTCGCCGGCTGCGGATCTCCACTGTCAGCCCAGTACCTATCGTCGCGTAGGCTGGAGGC
Source organism: uncultured Enterobacteriaceae bacterium (assembly GCA_964489255.1). GTDB lineage: Bacteria > Desulfobacterota > Binatia > Bin18 > Bin18 > CAZAYE01. Next base: position 2,700 of record CAZAYE010000383.1, on the reverse strand, counting down.
ACGTACCCCAGGGCAATACCGACTCCCAAAGAAGGAGACTGACTGCCGCTGGTAATATGACCGACGGGGTGTTGTTCGTCCCACAGTCGATAACCATGTCGAGGAATACCAGGTTCCTCCATTTTGAGGCCAATCAGTCGTTTGGGAATGTCGGTCCTCTGCTGCTGGAGCAGCGCCTCACGTCCAAGGAATCTGTCTTTGTCAAATTTCACTAAACGTTGCAACCCAGCCTCCAGGGGCGTGGTCTGAGCGTCGATATCATTCCCGTAGAGCAGATATCCAGCTTCGAGCCGTAAAGTGTCGCGGGCCCCGAGACCAACCGGCACCATTCCCTCGCTCCGACCTGCCTGCAGACAAGCCGTCCACACGGCCGTGCTCTGATGCGCGGGCACGAACAACTCAAACCCGTCTTCCCCGGTGTAGCCTGTACGCGCCACTAAAGCCGACATACTAGCTATTGTTCCTGGAGTAGACCAATAGCGGCGTACTTGAGCAAGATCCAGAGTGGTCAGCTGTTGCAGGATGAGCAGGGCGCGTGGTCCCTGAAGAGCAATCAGTGCGTACTCGTCGCTGCGATTCAGGAGTTGGGCGCGTCCGCGGGTATGAGTCCTCAGCCACTCAAAATCCTTTTCTATATTCGCGGCATTGACACAGAAAAGATAGTGATCCTCAGCCACGCGGTACACAATGATATCGTCAACAATGCCACCGTCTGGATAGCAGAGCACGGAGTACTGCGCCTGCCACAGTCGTACGCGGGCGACATCAGTCACCAGCAGTTCCTGACAGACCTCCAATGCGTGGGAACCAGAGAGCTCGATCTCTCCCATATGGCTGAGGTCGAACAACCCAGCTCGCGTGCGTACGGCTTGATGCTCAGTCAGGATGCCACTGTACTGCACCGGCATTTCCCAGCCACCGAATTCAATCATGCGTGCGCCGAGGGCGCGGTGCGCTTCATACAGAGGTGTGCGCTTGGCCATGAAAAAGTTCCCAGTGATCAGTTGTCAGTTGCCAGTAAAAAAGTTGTCAGTGGTCAGTTATCAGTTGCCTGTCTTGCAATACCTTCCTACTGACTACTCTGCCTTTGCTTCTCTGCCGCCTTCAGCGTATTCGCCAACAGCATCGCCACCGTCATCGGGCCAACACCGCCTGGTACGGGAGTAATGAACGCCGCGCGCTCTTTCGCGACTGCAAACTCAACGTCTCCCTTGAGCGAGCCGTCAGCGAGTCGGGAAATGCCCACGTCAATGACAATTGCTCCTTCCTTAATCCACGCGCCTTTGATGAGTTCAGGATAGCCGATTGCTGCCACTACAATGTCCGCGGCGTACACCTCAGCGGCCAGGTCTGCCGTCTGCGAATGGCAACAGGTCACGGTGGCGTGCCGCTCTAACAACATCACTGCCACCGGTTTGCCCACCAACCTGCTCCGCCCGATCACCACAGCCTTCTTCCCTGGGATGGGCACTCTGCTCTCATCAAGAAGCCGCATCACTCCGAGCGGAGTACAAGGCCGCAGCCCTTCTTCTCCCAATAAAAGCCGCCCCTGATTCAAAGGGTGTAGGGCATCGACATCTTTTTCCGGGTCCAGGAACTCGATGAGCCGTTCTTTCTCTAGCTGTGGAGGAAGGGGGAGCTGAACCAGAATACCATGCACCTCAGTGCGTGCGTTTAGTTCTGTAAGACGTGCCAACACTTCTGCGGCAGTCACGGTCGGCGGCAAACGATAGCCGAATGACTGTATACCAACCTCGCGGCACGCCTGCTCCTTCGTGCCGACATAGACGCGCGAGACTGGGTCATCACCAACCAGGACAGTGGCCAAACCTGGCGCCTGTCCGTATCGGGCGCAAAAGCCAGCGACGCCATCTTTGACAGTTTGCCGCACCACCTGAGCCACCACTTTTCCGTCAAGAATTGTTCCCATACTGAGCGCCAAGATACGTGAATCGCTTCCCTGCTGTAAAGCAGGTTGTATAATGACAACATGATTATTGGCATCCTCAAAGAGATTAAAGCGGAAGAGACTCGCGTGGCTATCACTCCGAGTGGGGTTGCAGGATTAATAGCCCATGGCCATCAGGTCGTCATCGAACAAGGGGCCGGTGCCGGGAGTAGCATTCCCGACGAACTCTATCAAACCGCTGGCGCCCGTCTCCTGCCATCTGCCAAGGCAGTATGGGAACAGGCAGCAATGGTCCTTAAGGTCAAAGAGCCACTTCCCGTCGAGTACCCTCTTTTGCGCCCAGAGCTGATGGTGTTCACGTACCTGCACCTGGCGGCTGAAGAACAACTGACGCAGACGTTGTTAGAGAAACACGTGACCGCTTTGGGCTACGAAACCATTCAGCTTGACGACGGCTCATTGCCACTTCTCGCGCCGATGAGTGAAGTCGCCGGCCGGCTGGCAATCCAGGTGGGCGCGTGGTGCTTGCAAGCCCAGAACGGCGGCCGCGGAGTATTACTGAGCGGCGCTTCAGGAGTCAAACCGGCGTATGTCGTGATCCTCGGCGCGGGCATCGCCGGCGCTAACGCTTGTCAGGTCGCGGTCGGTATAGGGGCTCGCGTGAGCATTCTTGACGTCAACCCAGCCCGTCTCCGTTATATCCATGATATTCTCGGTGGCCATGTGACAACGATGAAGTCAAACCGGGCAAACATCGAAGAAGAAGTGACCGCCGCCGACCTGGTGATCAG
>CAZAYE010000382.1:0-4563 GCA_964489255.1 uncultured Enterobacteriaceae bacterium | reverse complement strand
CCGCGGAAGTCTCCCGTGGGGGCGCCACGCCGATGGAGGTGGGTGTGACACTGGCATTCATGGTCGGTGCCATACAGTTCCTCGCCGGTCTGCTCCGGCTCGATACGCTTGCTGACTACATTTCACATCCGGTGGTGCGCGGTTATATCACCGGTGCGGCCGTTCTCATCGTCATCGGTCAGCTTCCCAACATAACTGGCACAAGAGGGATCGGAGGGGATCTTCCCCACATACTCGCGACCTGGGTGAAAGACTGGCCTCACGCCAACCTCCTGGCCGTTACATTTGCGTTGGGGACCGCGCTGGTTGTGCTTGGCCTACGCCGAGTCGATCGGCGCATCCCGGGTGCGATTATCGCTCTGATCGTTAGCGTTGGCGTTGGCAGTGTATTACATCTGCATGAGCGAGGGCTGCAAACTGTGGCGAACCTTGCTCCCATCCCGGCTGGCTTGCCTCCTTTTACTGTTCCTTCGCTTGACCATTGGGCGACGCTCATGCCTGCAGCGGTTGCCTGCGCTGTGCTTTCTTTAGTGGAGTCAAGTTCGGTGGCACGAGCACTTGCTTCTCGTACGGAGCAGCGGCTCGACTTGGCCGCGGAATTTGCCGGCCAGGGGCTCGCCAATATTGCCGCCGCCTTCTCTGGCGGCTATCCAGTCAGTGGGAGTCTCGGACGCTCGGCCTTGAATCAGCAGGCTGGAGCAGAGAGCCGACTCTCTGCGGTCTTTTGTGGGCTCCTCATGCTCGTGGTCCTGTTCTTCCTGGGGCCTGTGGTCGCGAAAACGCCAGTGGCCAGCCTCGCCGGACTCCTGCTCGTATTAGCCAACGATCTGATTGACCGTGAGCGAATCCGCGTAACCCTGCGGGGTACGACGAGCGACCGGGCAGCGTTCGTCGCGACGCTGCTGGGGACGTGGACGCTCCAACTCGACGAAGCGATTTATTTGGGCGTCGGCATCAGTATCGTCTTATTCCTCCGGCGCGCACGGTTGCTGGCGGTTCGGGAGATGGCGATTGGTGAGAAAGGGCGGTTTCGCGAAATCGATCAGGAGTCGAGCGAGGCTGCGAGGTCTTGCTCGGCGATCCGCATTATCAATCTGACTGGGCCGCTGTTCTTTGCTGTCGCCGGAGAGCTGGAGACTATGCTCGATTCCTTTCTCTATGATCCCGAGATTCGGGTGCTCATTCTGCGGCTACGACAGGCGCAAAACATTGACGTCACGACCGCCAGCGTTCTTGAAGCAGCCGCGAAGAAATTCGCGTCCGAGAGGAAAACCCTCATTCTCCTTGGCTTGCGTCCTCACGTGCTCGCGCTGCTCGAGCAAACCGGCGTCGCCGAACAGATCGGCCGTGAGAATCTCTTTCCCGCTCGGTCTGGGTGGTTCACGGCTATGGAACTGGCGCTCCGGCGGGCGCTAGAGTTGACCGGCGAGCACGCCTGCGGACAGCAATGCCCGTTGGCAGAATATCTTACTGCTCAAAACGAACTACGTCCTCCCACCGAGATAGCAATACCTCGCTAGATCGAAACCCATGACATTGGCCACTCGGCGTAGCGTGCGCACGGCGCACGCTACTGTATTTAACGTGAGTTCGGCCTAAGCCAGAGGTCCCGATCAATGCCCTGAAAGCCGATCGGCTGCCCCCCGCGGTCGCGGACCGGGCGGGTGCGGACTTCCACTCCACGACTTCGCTTGTCACGCCAATTGCTCTAGCAGCGCTTTGGCCTCTCGCAAATCTTTGGTGTCAAAGCCTTCCGTGAACCAGCCGTAGATGTCTGCCAACACCGTGCGTGCTTGGTGGTGCTTGTCTTGTCGTTGCCACAGGCGAGCCAAACTCACCGTCGCTCGTAACTCCAGTGACTTCGCCTGTTGTCGACGCGCAATCTCAATCGCTTTCTGAAAAAATGCTTCGGCTTCCGGTTGTGGATTGCAGACTGCGGATTGCGAATTATCGACTTGGGACTTGAGACTTGGGGCTTGGGACTGTTGCAGCGTCAGCTTCCCCTTCAGCCGGTACAGCTCGGCTTCGTACCACCGCTCCTCGGTTTTGTTGACGTGTTCCATCGCTGACGTCAAGGCACCAAGTCCCGCGACCGTGTTCCCCGCCTTGTGATACGCTTCAGCGAGCAGCGCAAGATAACAGGGCAGCAGCGCTTCTGCGCCAGTCGCCTTCCACGTCGATAATCCTTGCTGTAATAGAACGACGCCTTCCGTTACCCGTCCCTGTTCCACTTGCGCCCAGCCCCGCAAGATCGTTGCCTGGGCAAGTCGATAGGAAGACCCTTCTTCACCCAGGAGCGTGATTACGGTTTCTATACAGCGCTGGACGGCCTGAGGTTCTTTTCGAGCCTGATACAGCCAGGCGGAAAAGTTCAGGGCGTGGGCGAGGCTCGAAGGGTGGTCTATTTCCTTGCCCAACGTACAAGCACGATGACCGTGCTCAAGGGCTTGATCAGGATATCCCAACAACCAGAGGGCCCAAGAGGTATACGCCAGACAGGTTTCCCCGGGATCTTGCGGAGCAATCGTCGTGCGAGGACTGTTTCTTTGCGGATCGTAGAGACTTATGCTCTGCTCCAGATGCTTTCGACTCAAGCGCAACTCGCCAAGGCAGAATAACGTCTGCCCTAGCCACATATGGGAATTCAAAAGGGCCGCTGGTCTTTCGAGCCTGCGGGCCAGGGAGAGACCCTGTTCCGCCAGTTTGCGTGCGGTGCGCAGTTGCGCCCGCGTTTGATAAAAAACCCACAATCCCCCCAACACGGGTAAGAGCTGCGGAGTCTCTCCTAATTGTTGGCACAGTCCGCGCGCTCGGTTGTACAGATTTTCTACCTCCGGTGCTCCATACCCCTTGAGAGCCATCAATGCCGGGCCGAGGGTCGTCAGGATTTGTAGTTCTTGATTGGTACGGCGTAGGGTGTCCGCCCAAGTCGCCAAGAGTTCGAGGCCTTTCGACAATTGAAGAACCGTTTCTCGGTACGCGCTCCGCCGCACGGCGTTCTCACCCGCCTGCGAAAAATAGTGGACCGCCTGTTGAACGTTTCGTCCCTGCTCAAAGTGCACCGCCAGTTCCGCGGCAATCTCCCCCGCACGCTCTCCGTAGGCGGTCTCTTTCCGCTCGCCGATCTTTTGGTGCCAATCCGACCGTTTCAGCGGCGGGATCCGTTGATAGGCCACATCTTGGTGTAGCGCGTGACGAAAGCGATACCGTGTGGCTAACGTCCTATCCGGCCATTCCTCCATCCCGTCTCGGCAAATAAATCGTTCCCGACGTGCGAGGCTCTCGCAGACCTCCTCGGCTTCGAGGAGAGATTTGCCTGTCGCCGCGCTGACGATCGGAGCGGTGAAGTACATCCCGGCCACACTCGCCGCTTCTAACGCCTCTTGTTCCTCAGGCCGCAGGTCGTGGATTTGCCCTTCCAGCGTCGCCTGCAAGGTCGCCGGCACCCGCGAGACGACTTCGTGCAGGTTCGCTTGCAGGTGCCACCGTCCCTCACGCTGCACCAACACCCGCTGAGCCCTCAAGTCATCGAGCATACTGACAAGAAAGAGCGGATTCCCTTCGGTCCGGCGGTAAACGGCACGCGCGAGCGTGGGGAATGAGAAGGTTGTGAACCCGGGGAACTGTACCTTCAGATAGTCTTCTACTGTCGGTTCGTCGAGACACTCAAGCGGCAGTTCTTGCCACTGCCGCCGCTCGCGTAGCTCTTGCTGGATGTGCTTTAAGGCATGCTCCCCCCGGAGGATCTCTGCCGGTCTATACGTCCCAATCAGGAGCAACCGAGCAGACTGCTGCCGTCTTGCCAGATAGGCAATAAGGTCAAGCGTCGATGGATCACTATCGTGTAAATCGTCGAACCACAGCACCAACACACGTTCTCTGGTGAACACTTCGACGGCTTCGGCAAATTCGCGCAACATGCGTTCACGGGTGGTTCCCGCGACCCGTTGTAACGTGTCGAAATCTCGCGGCGACAGGAACCCGGGCATTTGCACGACCCACGTCGGTGCGTACTGCTGGAGAACTGCGATCAACGGTTCACTGTGCGCCTCTCGCCCGAGACGCGCTAAGGCTTCGAACACCGGCAAATAGGCTTCTCCAGAACCATATTGCTTTACACACTGGCCCGATCCCACCCATACCCCTTGGGCCAGGGGATGGGAGTTAGGAGCTGGTGAAGACAAGGGCTGACTCGCAGGCTGGTGAGGGATGGAACTTGGAGCTTGAAACTTGAAACTTGAAACTACGCCAGCCAGGAATGCTTTGATGAGGGTGGTCTTACCAATTCCGGGTTCTCCGGTGACGAACACGACTTGCCGCTCACCACGCTGAGCTTTGTCCAACCACTGATGCAGAGCCGCGAGCTCGGCATCACGACCCACCAGCTTAGTTGTTAGTTGCCAGTTACCAGTTGCCAGTTGAGACCGAGGATGTGACGTGGGGAGTGGACTGATAACTGACGACTGACTACTGACTACTTTTCCGATGAACCGATACCCCCTCGTCGGGACGGTCTCGATGAACCGCGGCTGTTTGGGGAGCAGCCGACAAGGCTGCGAATCT
>CAZAYE010000381.1:0-4563 GCA_964489255.1 uncultured Enterobacteriaceae bacterium | reverse complement strand
AACGCTGCCGCTGGGTCGGCAAAAAACATCACGCCGAAGCGTGAGAAGATTAAGTCGAAGCGTTCGCGCTCGAACGCATACGTCTGCGCATCGGCCTGCAGAAATTCGAGATTCTTAATCCCAAGTTCGTTCTGGCGCTCGTGAGCGCGGGCAAGCATAGGTTGGGAGATGTCGATGCCCACGACCGATCCGCTGGAGCCCACCCGTTGGGCCAACTCGAGCGAGGTCTGCCCACACCCGCAGCCAACATCGAGCACCTGTTCTCCTAGTGTGACACCGGCTCGCTGCATGGCTACGAGGCCGAGTGGGTTAATCTGCGCGTCAAGCTGTTGCTGTCGCTGTACCCAGCGCGGCCCACCTTGTTCGTTCCAGTAGCGAATTTGTTCGTGATTGGCCTGTGCTTCCGCCATGACAATCCTCTTTCTCCTTGCTCAATAAGCCGGGTGCTTTTTTCCTCCAAGCATCCCCCTCTGCGTTTTGGCAGCGAGAAGGGAAACTGGACGTGTTAGGTAGCAGACATTGGTACTGACTCAGCTCCAGTCGCAGTGGCGAGGCGTTGGTTGACGACTCGCCAAAAGGTAGCCACCGTCTCTTTTTTAGCGTCGAAGAAGTCCTCGAAGAAACCACAACTGTTAAGTGGCGGTGGATACGCGTAGCGCTCACCCTCCTCCCCAAATTCCGTGATCCAATCGTCTGGCTCGCGTGAATCGATAACCTCGAAGAGGCGAGCGGGATAGAGGTAAGGACGGCCCTGATCGTTTAAAATCCGGAGATCATTAGCCTCAATCCCAATAACTACGTAGAATTGACCGGGGGTCAGGTCTGGATAACGGGAGTTTTTCCGGCGTAATTTGACAATCATCGTTAGTTCACCCGCTTGCGCTTTATTTCAATGCGACCGATGTTGGGATGTTCATACCAATGATACTCGTACTGGTAACCTGCGACCTCAAAGCGAGGGCTGCTCTTTTTTACCCATCTGGAGGGCTTGCCCCCGTGCATCTCCACCAAACGTTGTACGTCGCGAATGCGCTTGCCTTTGGCAATAACCCGTGATTGGGAAAGCATCCGAGAGGTGAGTTTGGGAATTGTCCAAGTCCTTTCTGCAGGTGAAAGCAGGATGGGTCAATAATTCACTCTACGATTCTTCATGTAAGGGAAGAGTGGCGTCGTGCTCGTCACTTACTCCTTTAGCGCCTCTCTGGGGTGTTGGACATCACCAAAATACCCAAGCGCATAGCCTCCGAGGCTATACCCAATGAGCTTCTGGAGTTTTTCGGGAAGCTGCCGTGCAACAGCCGGCGGGACGGCGAGATACTGGTTCTCTTCCTGGCGCAGCCAACCAAGATTATACCCAACCTGGACAGCTATGCGCGGCTCCCGTGCCCTGTTCGCCCCACCACCGTGGTACACCGACCCGGTAAAAAGCATGACCGAGCCCTTAGGCATTTCGGCAGCCACCGTTTCTTCCGGTGAAGGCGTGCGGTCGTCCTCCCATCTGTGACTGCCAGGGATCACGCGCGTCGCGCCGTTTTCTTCAGTGAAATCGGTGAGCGCCCATATGGTGTGACATTCGCATTCCATGCCCTGAGGAAAGCGAAAAGGATTGTACACCAGCTGATCGCGATGGAGCGTTTGAGCGGTCTCTCCCGGATCAATTTTGATCACCTGTGTCAGATGAAGCTGAAACTTTTGGCAGTAGGGGCCGAGCACAGTAGCAGCCGTGTCAAGCACCAACGGGTGCATGGCAAGTTGGTGAAAGGAGGGCGAACGGGCGACCAAACTGCCGGTGCGCTGGGTGTGGAACCCGGCAAAGTCATCACGGCCAAATTTGGTCGCTTCAATGAAGGGTTTGAGTTCAGCGTAAATTGCGTCCATCAGGGAGTCAGCAGTCAGATTACGGACGATGACGCATCCGTCTTGTTTCAAAACCTCCACGACGTCTTCGGCGGTTGTCGTGTTGCTCAGGACTTTAACTTGCATCGCTGTCCTCCTCAAGCGTAAAGCGTAAGACGTAAAAAGGCTCTTCCTTTTACTCATCACTCAGCACTCGTGACTCAGCCCTCATTATGCAGCACTTACCTGAGCCCCGCCTTGCGCAGGGCGGTCCTTGCCCGCTTTCCACCAGGATGCCAAAGTGATTCCCATAGATTTGCGACCAAGAGGTATCAGCTTTTGGAGGTACACTCCAGTGTCTAACCAAGTCACTTTAGAGCAATTAGAGCAACAAGCAATGCAGCTTTCGCTCCATGAGCAACTCAAACTGATTGCACACCTCTCCGAGCGACTCAGCCTCGCGGCGCAAGTCGCGCCGGCAATGGGGAGTGAAGAATCCTTACGAGACCAGCGCGAAAGAGAAGCTGACGAAATCCTGGCCCTATGTGACGCGGCAGCTGAACTGTGGAAGGGGGAGTTCGACGCTGCCGAAGAGGTTCGTCAGCTGCGTCAAGGGCGGGATGAGCAGATATGGCGGAACAAGTCGTAGACGCCAGTGTTGCCATTAAGTGGGTGGTCAAGGGAGAACCATTCCGCAACAAGGCTCGGCAGCTGCTCCGTGAGGCGCGGTCGAAAGGCATTGCCTTAATTGGTCCGTCTCTCTTGGAGTACGAGGTCGAGAGCACTTTGCAGCGCCGTCTGTACTACAGCCGTACCACTGCTGAGGCAGTAGACGCCTCCTTGAGAGCTTTTTACGCTGTCGGTGTGCGTATCGTCACCCATCCCGACATAGTACGGCGGGCGCGTGAAATTGCCCGACAGTTTCATCAGGAGCGGATTTACGATTCGCTCTACGCGGCGCTGGCCGATCTGCGTGGCTGCCAGTTCTGGACAGCGGACAAGGTCTTTTATGACGCGGTACGATCAGGATTGCCGTTTGTGAAATATCTCCCAGATTTTTCATCGAGCAATCCGTGACTATCCAATATCCTTACAAAAGCTGACCACTGATTACTGACCGAGAACGTAGAACGTAAAAGCCCTCCTTCCTTCTACTTGTCACTCAGCACTCATCGCTCATCACTCATTTCAGTCCCGCCTTGCGCAGGGCGGCAAAAACGCGCTCTAGCATCGCCGGATCTTTGTAGGGCACCCTCTGCTTCCATACTTCCAACGACCATTTGGGATTGATCCGCAGCACTTCTGCCGCCTCAGCCTCGGCTTCCGCCTCCCGGCCCAGCTCACTGTAGACTGCTGCCAGGAGCAGGTGAGCGTCGAGATCAGCCGGGGTGCCGTTGAGGGATCTCTTCAGAGCGGCAATGGCCTCCTCACTCCGCCCAGTCAGGTAATAAGTATGGCCTAAAAAGCGGAAGTTACTGGATGGCAGCCGGGGGTTGAATCGCACCGCCTTCTCGGCCAATCCCAGGGCTTCCTCTGGCCGCCCCAGAGAACTCAGGATATTGGCCAACCCCGCATAGATTTGCCCAATGGTAGGATTGAGGGCGAGGGCTCGCTCGGCTTCTGCACTTGCCTGCTTGTACTGCTTTTTCCACAGATAGGCCTCGCTTAGACTGGAGTGGGCCATGGGAAAGGCAGTATCCAGAGCAACCATTTGTTGCGCTGCCTCCAGCCCCCGGTCCAAGGTCTGGGGATCGTGACTCAGTTGCGAGGACCACTGCGGCAGATAGCTGAGCCACAGATGAAGATAAGAAAACAGCCAATTGGGGTTGCGCAGCAGGGCTTGTTTCAGAGCAGCGATCGCCTCCTCATAGCGCCCTACCAAGCGATAGGCCCAGCCGAGTTGGAATGAGTACCAGAACGGACAGCGAGGATTGAGCCGCACCGCTTTCTCTATCAGCTTGATGGCTTCCGCCGTCCTCTCCCCAAAGAAGTTGAAAGCGCTCGCCAGCACGACATAACTATCGGCGTCATTGGGGTCGAGGGCGATGGCCCGCTCAGCCTCTGCCACGGCGGACTCATACTTGGCTTGAGCCGTATAGACCCAGCTTACTATGGCGTGCGCTCGCGGTAAGGCATCATCCAGGGCGAGCGCCTGCTGCCCCAATGCAAAGGCTTGCTGTAGGGTCTGCGGGTCTGGGCTCCATTGCCAGAACCAGGCATTCAAGTAGGTCCATCCCAGATACGCATACGCCTCGGCATACTGCGGGTCCAGTGCGATGGTTTTCTCAAACAAAGGCCGCGCCTGGGCATTGCCCTCTTTGGTGGCACGCCAAAAATACTCCGCCCCGCGCAGGAAGGTATCATACGCCTCCGGGCTGTCCGTGCGTTTGCGCATCATGTACCCTTGCTCCTGCAACGTGAGCTGAAGTTTCAGGGTGGTCACGATCTTCTGCACGATGTCATCTTGCAGCGCAAAGATGTCTTTGAGGGGCCGGTCGTAGCGCTGGGACCAGATGTGTCCACCGGTAGTGGTATCAATCAACTGCGCGACTATTCGCACCTGCTCGCCCGCTTTCTGCACACTGCCTTCCAACACGTAGCGCACCCCTAGTTCTTTCCCGACCTCTTGCACATTCGTTGCTTTGCCTTTGTAGGTGAAGGCCGTGTTGCGGGCGATGACGAACAGGCTGGAGATGCGGGAGAGGTCGCTGGTGAGCACTTCGGTGA
>CAZAYE010000380.1:0-4569 GCA_964489255.1 uncultured Enterobacteriaceae bacterium | reverse complement strand
TGAAGAAAGTGTTGCATCGCACGTGGGCCGCCTTCCAAGCGCGGCTTGCCTTTACGCTGGCCACGTTCAATCTCCTCGTCCAATGGCACGGGCTCCACCCTGACCCTCATGGCTTCATCCATCTCTCGTTGGCGGAATTCAGTTTGTAACGAACTAGCACCAAAGGTTACTAGCGAAAAAGGGCTGGAAAGCCTGATCGTTGCGGCTCTGACCGGGAGTAGCGGCGGATCTGCTCCTGTAGCCGGCGTCGTGCAAGAGGAGACCCCACGATCTCTGCCTGTTCATCAATGGCTTACCTATCGCCACTTTCGAATTGAAGAACCGTCTGACCAAACAGACGGTCGAAGACGCCGTGCAGCAGTACAAACGTGACCGCGACCCGCGCGAGCTGTTGTTCCAGTTCGGCCGTTGCGTGGTGCACTTCGCCGTAGACGACCAGGAGGTACGTTTCTGCACGCATCTTACGGGCAAGGACTCGTGGTTTTTGCCGTTCAACAAAGGTTACAACGACGGCGCCGGTAATCCGCCTAACCCTAACGGCCTCAAGACTGATTACCTGTGGCGGGAAATCCTCACCCGCGAAGGACTTACGGACATCCTGGAAAACTACGCCCAAATGGTAGAAGAGAAGGATGAGCGCACAGGGCGGAAGAAAAAGAAACAGATCTTCCCGCGTTTCCATCAACTCGATGTAGTGCGCACCCTGCTGGCTGATACCCAGGCGCAGGGCGCGGGCAAGCGCTACCTCATCCAACACTCGGCAGGCAGTGGCAAGAGCAACTCCATCGCCTGGCTGGCTCATCAGCTCATTGAGCTGGAGAAAAACAGCAAGTCAATCTTCGACTCAATCATCGTCGTCACTGATCGAACGATACTCGACAAACAGATTCGTGACACCATTAAACAGTTTGCTCAGGTCTCGGCCACGGTGGGGCACGCGGAACACTCGGGCGACCTGCGTCGCTTCCTGACTGCAGGCAAGAAGATCATCATCACTACAGTGCAGAAGTTCCCGTTTATCCTCATGGTCGACCACTTCCATGAGCAGGTGCTGGCCAAGCATAAGATAGGCGGTCAGGCGCGAGCGATGGTGGTCACGAGTGGCATTGAGCGAGCGGTCCAGTACTACTATGGCATCCGTGATGATCTGAAAGAGCGCAAGAGTCCGTATCTGGCCATCGTGGCTTTCTCTGGCGAGCATGAATTCAGCGGCAAGAAGGTGACAGAAGCATCACTCAACGGATTCCCCAGCTCGAAAATTCCTGACTATTTCAAGGCTGAAGAGGTGAAAGGAATCCGTCAGAAAGACCCTTACCGCTTTCTCATTGTCGCCGACAAGTTTCAGACAGGTTACGACGAGCCACTCCTACACTCCATGTATGTGGATAAACCGCTGTCCAGTATTAAGGCGGTGCAGACGCTCTCACGTCTCAACCGCGCCGACCCGAGGAAACACGACACATTTGTCCTCGATTTTCAGAACGATGCCGACACAATACAGAAGGCGTTCGAACCATATTACCGCACCACGGTCTTGAGTGAGGAGACCGATCCCAACAAGCTACACGACCTCAAGGCAGACCTTGATGGTTATCAAGTGTACAACTGGCCTCAGGTTGAAGAGCTGGTTGCCCTTTATCTAGGCGGTGCTGACCGGGACCGGCTTGACCCGATCCTTGATGCTTGCGTAGCGACCTACAACGAGGAATTGGACGAAGATGGACAGGTGGATTTCAAAGGCAAGGCCAAAGCCTTTGTGCGAACCTATGGGTTTCTGGCTTCGATCCTTCCGTACACGAATGCAGACTGGGAAAGGTTGTCCACGTTCTTCAACTTCCTCATCCCCAAACTGCCGGCGCCAAAGGAAGAGGATCTGTCGAGAGGCATCCTGGAAACCATCGATATGGACAGTTACCGCGTTGAGGTTCGGTCTTCGCTGGATATCGTGTTGCCGGATCAGGACGCAGAAATCGGTCCGGTGCCGACCAGTGGCGGCGGGCGCACGCCGGAGCCCGAGGTCGATCGTCTAAGCAATATTCTTAAAGCGTTCAACGACCAGTTCAGCCACATCGATTGGAAAGACGTAGACAAGATTAGGAAAGTGATCAGCGAGGAAATCCCTGCCAGAGTTGCAGCAAACCAAGCACACCAGGATGCAAGGAAGAACTCAGATAGGCAGAACGCCCGCATCGAACACGACAATGCACTCCAGCAGGTCATGACCGAGCTGCTTGCTGACCATACAGAGCTCTTCAAGCAGTTCAGCGACAATCCAAGTTTCCGGAAATGGCTTGCCGATATGGTCTTTGGGCTTACTTACGAAGCTCTGGCTGAGAAGGGCTTGAGTTTACTGTCGAGTACATAAAGAACCCAGAGATTACAGAACTAGTGGTCTGTCAAGGTTCGTTTTCGGAGAAGAAGAGCCCACCTTTTCCCCTGGATGCCCGCTTGCGCGGGCATGACGGATGAGATGCCGGGTGGGGTTCACCTTGCTTTTTTACGGAAATACGTTAGCCGTAGAGTTCCTTATGATCTGCGAAAGAGGATTGTGCCGGTAACGGCCTGTGGCCTTATCCCGGCCTACGACGGTGAAGGTGCTCATGAGTAGGCCGGAATAAGCGGAGCGTTTCCGGCGCTGGAAGTTCAATATGGATCAGAGCGTACACGTAAATTCCCTGAACAGCCTCCTGGTTGCCAACCGTGGTGAAATCGCCATACGCATCATGCGTGCTGCCGCCGAGCTGGGCATCCGGACGGTGGCCGTCTTCTCCGAGGACGACACCTACTCACTGCACACGCGCAAGGCGGATGAAGTCCGTCCGTTACGCGGCACGGGCGTGGCCGCCTATCTCGATGGTGAGCATCTCCTAGCCGTGGCTAAAGAAGCGGGATGTGACGCCATCCATCCAGGCTATGGCTTTCTTAGTGAGAATGCCGGGTTTGCGCAACGCTGTGCCGAGGAAGGGCTCATCTTTGTCGGACCGCGAGCGGAGATACTTGAACTCTTCGGGAATAAGGGACAGGCGCGGGCATTGGCAGAGCGCTGCGGTGTGCCAGTGCTGCCAGGCACCTCGGGTCCGACAAGCCTTGATCAAGCCCGAGAGTTTCTCGCGTCGTTGGGCGTTGGTGGGGCAATGGTGATCAAGGCAGTGGTGGGAGGTGGTGGTCGTGGTATGCGGATGGTGCTTCATCCCCGGGAGGTCGAGGAGGCCTACCGCCGTTGCCAGTCGGAGGCGTTGCAGGCCTTCGGCAATGGTGATGTATACGTCGAGCAGCTGCTTCCGCGCGCCAGGCACCTCGAAGTGCAAGTCGTCGGTGACGGGTCCGGCATGGTGAGCCACTTCGGCGAGCGCGAGTGTAGCATCCAACGGCGGCATCAGAAGCTCGTCGAAATTACGCCGAGCCCCGGATTGTCACCAGACCTGCGCGCGCGACTCACCGCAGCGGCAGTCCGCCTGGCCGAGGCTGTACGCTACGAAAACCTCGGCACCTTCGAATTCCTGGTCGATGCGAGCACGATGAATGAGGACGTGGCCTATGCCTTCATCGAAGCCAACCCCAGGTTGCAAGTCGAACACACCGTGACAGAGGAGGTGACGGGCCTTGACCTCGTCCAGCTCCAGCTGCAACTGGCGGCCGGCTGCTCGCTCACAGACCTAGGGCTCCAGCAGTCAGCAGTGCCAGTACCACGAGGGTTCGCCATCCAGGTACGGATCAATATGGAAACCCTAGGCGCAGATGGCACCGTTCGGCCCTCCGGCGGAACGCTCACGGCATTCGAAGTACCCTCCGGTCCAGGTGTCCGGACCGACACATTCGGCTACGTCGGCTATCGCACGAGTCCACGCTTCGACTCACTACTGGCCAAGCTCATTGGGCATACGGCGTCGGCAAACTTCGCCGATGCAGTGGCGAAGACCTACCGTGCGCTCTGTGAGTTTAAAATCGAGGGAGTGGCGACCAACATCCCGTTTTTGCAGAGCCTGCTGCAACATCCTGAGTTCGTGGCGAGCCGAGTGTATACCCGCTTCGTGGAAGATCACCTCGTAGAGCTTGTCGTCACGGCAAACGGCGCGCATCAAAAACTCTTCTTCGATCAGGCTCTTGCTCCGCCGTCCCGCGCCGGCGCGAAGGTCGATGCCAGCGATCCCCTCGCAGTGCTCGCACACGGGAAGACGGAAGGTAGTCTGCCATTGACGCTCGCGGCCAGTCCTGTTGTCCATTCACCGGCAAACGAGCTCGCGGGACCAGAGGGGACAGTGGCAATCAAAGCGCCGATACAGGGAACCGTTGTAAGTATCGACGTGCGCGAAGGCGACCTCGTCCATAAGGGCCAACAGCTCCTCGTCATGGAGGCCATGAAGATGGAGCATGTCATCCAGGCCGAAACGAGCGGGATCATACGACGGCTTGTCGTAACCGAAAGTGATACCATCTTCGAAGGGCACCCGCTTGCCTTTATCGAAGAAACCGAAGTCGAGGCTACAGAAACGGAAAAAGTGGAGCAGGTCGATCTCGATTTCATTCGACCTGATCTTGCCGAGGTGCACCAGCGCCATGCCGTGATTC
>CAZAYE010000379.1:0-4572 GCA_964489255.1 uncultured Enterobacteriaceae bacterium | reverse complement strand
AAAACCCATTACCAACGCGACCTTAGGCTTGCACGCGTTTCATTTACACTCGAATGATTTCCACCCCAGAGAGAGGGAACTCTGTTCCTAGAGCGGTTCTCACTTGTATGTGTCCTCGCCTGCACGCAGCCAGGATGGCTGCGCCACTAGAGAGGGTCAGGGTGAGGGGGCTTGCGGTTGTGGATTGCGGAAGGAACCCACAGGCGTTCGACCTACAAAAGGGCCTCAACCAGCTGAGAACCGCGATAGCTTCTCCAGCGCCCCTGCGGCTGCTTTCCTCAGTCCCAGGTCGTCTGACCTCGCCGCTCGCATGAGAGCCTCAATAACACCAGGGGCGGAATCACCGATTTGACCCAATGTCACGGCGGTGGCACGGCGTACACCCCAGTCGGGGTCAGCCTCTAGGAGCCCGAGCAGTATGACCCGTGTCTTTCCTGAGGCGAGTTTGAGCTTCCCCAGACACGAGAGGCTTCCCAAACGGACCATCGGCTCAGGATCGCTGAGGCTGGCTAGATAGACCGCTTGCGCGGCCTCACCTTTTTGGCCAAGGTCGCGCAAACAATAAAGCGCTATGCGTCGCTGCACCGCGTTGCCCGCGCGGGCCAGCTGAATCAAGTCCTCAATGACGCGAGGATGTCGCTCAGCCAAGTGTATCACCGCGGTGGCCGCAGCCCAGCGCAAGTCACTCTCCTCATGCCCCAAGTTTTCAATCAGCACCGGCAACGGGAAAGGTTCAGACAGGCTGATTTGCGAGAGGGTAAACGCCGCAGTCCAACGTACGCGTGGGTCGGGATCGGCGAGTTTGTCGATAAGGACCGGGATAATCTCGGACTGGGTGCGGGCGAAGCGCACTAATTGTGTTGCCGCTCCTCGCTGGACAGCTTTTCGGCGATGTCCAAGACAGTGCAAAAGCCCTTGAAGGATAGCTTCGGAGAGAGCAACCTGGTCGCTCTGCTCCTCTAAGGCAGCCAGGGCAGCAAGACGGGCAGCCGTGTCATCAGAGAGGAGATGATTGGCGATCTGGGATGAATCCATGTCGTCCAACTACCGAGTACTAAGAGCCTATCCGGATAACCTGATTTCGTCTTGAAAATAAAGCACTTTCGTAGTTATTCGGATAGGCACTAAGTCAGACTATAAGAGATTGGCATCTCAGGGCTGTCACCCTGAGCAAAGCGAAGGGTCTCGCGGTGAGATTCTTCGCTGCGCTCAGAATGACACGGCCCAACGGTCGTGAGCAAAATGTATCAGTGTCATGTGTTGCGATTCAGCTACGAATTCCTGGTCCCTAACTCCTTGCCTGCAGAATCGTGTCCGGAATCACCTCTAACCGTCCAATGCCAAGCAGATAATGCTGCGGCTGTAAGAAAATCCGGTCCACTACCTGCCACAAGACTTCCCGTTCCAACGGACAGCCACGGAGCCCTTGTTCCAGGGCGCTGATTGCCTCAGGATTCGCGATCCAATCTCCACTAAACTGGATCTCTGATAGCCTCCTTTCTAGAGTGAGGGCAAAATGAACTTGGAGTACGCCAAGTTGGGTTACAGTTGTCGCCCGAAAGGGGAGATCGGGGCGGAGCGGCCGACTCTGGAGCCAGGCAGTGAAAGAGTGATGCTCCCCAAGGAGAGCAATGGTTTCTTGTTCTGTCTCGCGCAAATCCTGGTCAACAATCTCTAGCGCTGGCTGTTGGGCAAATCCATGCCGCAGCATCTCAGCCATCTGCGTAAAGGATATCGTTGCCTGCATCAATTGCCCTAGGCTGGTCACCTGCTCAGGTGCGAAGAACTGACAAGGAATCACCCCGTGTGGGTCAGCGCGGTCGAGCAGATAAGGAAGAAGGCTGAGGTCACGATTCACCGCCAACCCTCCCTCACACAGCAAAGCGTCCTTGTCTGTCGTCATAAAGGAAATCCATCCCACGGGTTGCTGCCGCACGGTCAGCAAGTCGCGTCCAGGATAGAATAGATCGATGCCCTCTGCCTTGAGCCCTTGCAGCACTGGACGGACGTAGCGGTTGAGGACCTGGAACGGTGCCAAGTGATAAGGATCCTCAGAGAAAAACGCCGAACGGTGGTGTAAGATGAGCGAGAATTGGACGAACCCTTGGCCAGCAGGTACGACTCGTCCGCCAGTCAGACGGCGGACGAGAGTCACCGGGCTCGACTCAGGCAATGCACCTAGCTCATGGTAGCGGCCGAGTAAGACGACATCATCTGGAAAAGAATATATGCGCAATACTGAGGAAGCAGTTTCCTTCGCTCTCTGGAGAAAAAACTGATCCGTGGCCAGACTGAGGGCTGGAAACACCTTCTCCTGGCAGAAAAAACGGAGGCGCACGGCTCAACCATATGAGAGAGCAGGCGGCGTAGCAAGAGTTCCGTTGATTTCCCTAGGAACGTTCAGTAGGATCAAACCGTCATGGAAAATCTTTGGGAACGCGCTGAAGAGTTACTGACTGCTGGCAAACCTTTTGTCCTCGCTACGATTATTCGCACCCGGGGATCGGTGCCGCGCGAAGTCGGGGCCAAGATGGTCGTGCCACGCGAAGGTCAACCGTTTGGCACTATTGGGGGCGGCTGTGGCGAAGGCGAGGTGTTGCGCCGTGCCTACCCGCTGTTCGAGCAGAACTTGCCTCCGCGCGTCGTGGAGGTCGATCTTACTGGCGACTTCGATCAGGACGAGATCCAGGTGTGCGGCGGGTTGATGGATGTCGCGCTTGACCTGTGGCGACCTGAAGAGCACCGGGAGTTAGCCCACGCTTTAGCTGAGGCGACGCGAGCACGTCGCCCAACTGCGTTGGTGACGACGATTCATCCTGTGGATGTGCTGCCTGCAGGCACGAAGAGTTGTTTATCCCTCAATCAGGATGGGCCTCTCCTCACACCGAGCTTGCCGCTCGACTCTGCCGTCGTGCGGACGTTCACGACCTCGGTCTCTTCCGGGAAGCCTGAACTCTTTTCGC
The DNA here is from genome assembly GCA_964489255.1 of uncultured Enterobacteriaceae bacterium. Lineage (GTDB taxonomy): Bacteria > Desulfobacterota > Binatia > Bin18 > Bin18 > CAZAYE01. Next base: position 1,609 of record CAZAYE010000379.1, on the reverse strand, counting down.
TCTCTCCTCAAGGTGAAGTCGTCGAAGACTCCCTCGCGCGTGGCCAAGACTGGCCCCGAATCTTTGTTGATGTTCAACCCGGTCTGTACACGTTGCTGATCGTCGGTGCCGGTCATATTGCCCAGCCGCTCTGTGAAATTGGTTACCTGATGGGTTTCCGCACGGTGGTAGTAGACGACCGTTGGGCGTTTGCCAACCGTGAGCGATTTCCACATGCCAGCGAAATCCGCGTCGGTCCGTTCGTTGAGACGTTGGAGCACCTAGAAATCAACGACCAGACTTTCGTGGTTGTGGTAACTCGCGGTCACAATTGGGATGAAGCCTCAGTGCGTACCGTGCTGAAGAAAAAGCCGGGCTACATCGGCATGATTGGCAGCAAACGTCGGGCAAAAGCGACGCTCGAGCGCCTGACCGAACATGGGTACAGCCCGGAAGAACTCGGACGCATCCACACTCCTATGGGTCTGGACATCGCGGCCGAAACCCCGGCTGAGATCGCGGTAGCCATCGCTGGGGAAATCGTGCGGGTCCGCCGTCGCGGGCCGCTTGAAACAAGCTCGCTCGCGGCCAAGGCCCGGCCGAGTGGGCCGTTTAAGTTTACTGGGTAATTGTAATTGTCATTCTGAACGGAGCGTAGCGGAGTGAAGAATCTCGCACTGGCACGACCTCAGGCTGAGATTCTTCGCTGCGCTCAGAATGACACGAAGCGAAGGGCTCAGAATGACAAGAAAAGCAAAACAGTTCTGAGAGATAATCCCTTCCTATGATCTCCGGCATCCTCCTGGCAGCAGGCGAGTCGCGGCGCATGGGTTCACCCAAAGCCTTACTCTATTACCGAGGGCAGACGTTCATCGAACGCATCTGCACGGCGTTCCTGACTGCCGGAGTCGATGAACTGGTCGTTGTGCTTGGTGCGCACGCTGAGGTCCTGCGTCCTGCCCTGCCCTCTCATCCAAAGCTGCGCTCGATCGTCAATTCCCGCTACTTCCTTGGCCAGCTCTCTTCATTGATGACTGGAATCGGCGCACTGTCGCCTGAGAGTGAAGCGGTGATCGTTAACCTTGTCGATCATCCCCTGGTCACAGCTGAAACGATCAAGGCGCTCATAGACTCCTATCGTGAAGCCCCTCTGCCGATTCTCATTGCGTCGTATCAAGGACGCCGTGGTCACCCAGTGTTATTCTCAAGCCAGGTGTATGGGGAAATCCTGGCCGCGCCGCTCGACCGAGGAGCTAAGGTTATCGTACGCAAAGATCCGTCCCGCGTGCGCGAACTCCAGCTCAATGACCCTGGCATCCTGGCCGACATCGACACACCGGAAGACTACGCCCGCTACGTCGATCATACCTAAAGAGCAGTCCTCGGAGCTGACCGGTTTCCTTAACAGAGAGACCCGCGCGTTCAGGAGTAACCACACAAATCATCCCTTCCTCAGGACTCTCTCTATGCTTCTCTACGCGTTTGTGGTAGAGCAGGGGCAAGCTCAGATCCGAAAGGGAGAGAATGCGCTGCTCGAGCTGTGAGTTTGAAAATCCGGAGGGGATGAAGTTCTGTGGCCAGTGTGCGAGCCCTCTTACTGCTCGTTGCCCGCGGTGCGGTTTTGCCAACC
>CAZAYE010000378.1:0-4576 GCA_964489255.1 uncultured Enterobacteriaceae bacterium | reverse complement strand
TTGCTCCGCGACGAATTAGGAGATCCCACCATCCTCGATACATTCGTTCCAGCTTCTAGTAGGCAACGAAAGGCCTACGGTCCGACCCTCATAACCCAGGTTCTGGCTGGGAACTTGCCTGGTGCAGGGATCGACGGGATGATCTTTGCGCTGCTGGTGAAGTCGGCCACGCTTGTCAAAGCATCTTCGGCTGCCTCTCTCTTGCCAACTCTGTTTGGCCGTGCCCTTACCCGTCTTGATCCCGAGCTTGGTGCGTGTCTCGCGGTGGTCACCTGGCCGGGTGGAAATGTTGCCTTGGAAGAAATTGCGTTCTCGCGAGCAGACCTCGTCCTTGCTTCGGGGTCGGATGAAACCCTCTCCGCCCTTCGGCAGCGTGTGGGCGGCAAATTTCTCGGTTATGGCCACAAGGTCAGTTTCAGCCTCGTTACTAGGGAAGTGCTTAGCAACCTGGAGGAAGCTGAGAAATTAGCCCAGCGAGCCGCCTACGATGTTGTTTTGTTCGACCAGCAAGGCTGTCTCTCTCCACAACTGGTGTACATGGAAGAGGGGGGAATGATCACACCGCAAACCTTTGCGCTGCTTTTAGCGCGAGCGCTGGAACGATGGCAAAACATTTTACCCCGTGGACATGTGACTGCGGAGGAGAGTGTCGCGATCAGGCGTGTACGTCATGAGGCTGAGTGGCAAGCGTTGTCCGGGAAACCGGTGATCCTGTACGCTAGTGCCAGTGGGACAACCTGGAGTGTCATCTACGATGTGGACCTGGTGTTTGTTCCATCTCCGCTGCACCGCACCGTACGAGTCAAGCCGCTCGCAACTCTTGACCAGCTCGACGCTCTGCTGGTTTCTTGGCGGCCACATCTAGAAGCCGTTGGTCTCGCGGTTTCCCAGGCGCGTCTTTCTGAGGTAGCTGATTTGCTCGGCCGTGCCGGAGTCAGCCGCATCTGCCCGCTTGGCACTATGCAGACTCCGCCACTCAGTTGGCGTCACGGCGGCCGGCCGCGGATTGCTGACCTCGTACGCTGGGCGGAAAGCGAAGGATAAGGCGAAGCTCTCGCCCTTCTAGAATCCTGAAGCAGAAGTGGTCGCATCTGCAAGGCGCACTTCCCTGCTCATTGCTGACGGCTGAGCGCTCACGTATGTTCTTCTCTCATATGGATACGCTGCGTGACGACTTCTTTCGCTTTGTCTGCCAGACCTCGCCCGAGCCCCTGGGTATTGAGGTCGAACATGCGCACGGCTGCATGGTGGTGGATAAAGAGGGAAAGGAGTATCTCGACTTGCTCTCGGGAATTGGCGTGGCCAGTCTTGGTCATGCACATCCTGCGGTCGTTCAAGCCATAAAAGCCCAAGCAGAACGATACCTCCATGCCATGGTGTACGGCGAATATATTCAAGAGCCACAAGTGCGATTAGCGCGCCGGTTGGCCGAAATTGTCCCTACTCCGCTCTCGGTTACCTATTTTACCAACAGCGGGACCGAAGCGGTGGAAGGCGCGCTCAAGACCGCTCGTAAATATACCGGTCGCTCTCGATTTATCAGCTTCACTGGCAGTTTTCATGGGGACACGTTTGGTTCGCTGTCGGTCGGTGGCAATCCGCACTACCGAACGCCATTCGAGCCGCTCCTACCTACGGTCAGGTTCCTCCCATTTAATAATCTCGACGCGCTGACCTGCATCGATGAGACCGTGGCTGCGGTTATTATCGAGCCGATTCAAGGAGAGGGTGGGGTCCGCATTCCAGACGATGAATTCCTCCCCCGGTTGCGCCAGCGTTGCCGCGAGGTCGGTGCGCTTTTGATTTTTGATGAGGTCATTACCGGCTTCGGTCGGACTGGCAGACTGTTCGCGTGTGAACATTGGAGTGTCGTACCCGACATCTTGGTTCTCGCCAAAGCGTTGGGCGGTGGGATGCCACTTGGTGCTTTCGTCGGCACCTCGGCAATTATGGCAACCCTTGCGACTGATCCTCCACTTGCACACGTGACGACCTTCGGTGGTCACCCAGTCTGTTGTGCCGCGGGTCTCGCTTCGCTCGAAGTGATTGTACGTGAGAAGCTGCCCCAGCGAGCCCAAGTAAAAGGGAACGAGTTCCTGGAAAAACTGCAGACATTGCTCGGGGTCGGTGGCTTCACGGAGGTCCGTGGTCGCGGTCTCTTGATCGGCATGGACTTTACCTCTCCTACCGCGACGAAGCGGTTCGCCCAAAACTGCTTTGCTGCTGGTCTGATCCTCGGCTGGACGCTGCATCAGGATACGGTGATCCGCCTCGCCCCGCCGCTCATTATCTCTTCAACAGAGATTGATCAGGCGGTCGCTATCATACAGGACGCACTGCACCTGGGCGACTCTTTGTAGGGTGCATTTCATGCACCGTGCCTCGGTGCGCAGAGCGCACCCTACCAGAGGGACATAGCTATCGTCCGGAGAATTTGTGAGAAACTATCATCATCTTCCTACGATTGGTGGTGTCTTGATAATCAACAAGGATTGTAATGTGTCCAAGGCACGGAGCGTCATTTCCCTGTGTTCTCTGATCCTTTATTTGCCTGTCCAGCTCTACGCTGCTTGTGGGGAAGGGGTAGAAGCGGTGCGTCAAGAACTGGCTACTGAAGAACAAGAAGTCCGTGCCGTCGAGCAAACCCTGCGTGCCGCCAGAGCCGAATTCCTTAGCCGCGATGCCGCGTTGCGTGCGGTGATGGCCACCCCACCAGCAGACTATGAGCAGAGCCTTGCGCGTCGTCTGGTAGAGTTGCGCCGCACCGAGGTAGAACCTAAGCGCGCCATGTTGGAACGCTTGCGCGCCCAGCACGAGGAGGGGCGGAAACAGTGGGAATATGGCCATCAGCTTCTCCAGTCACAGCTCATTGAGGCGCGAACCGCCTTTGAGGAGCAACGTATTCCCCAAGAGGAATTCTGCCGGGTGCGTGAGGCGTATTGGCAAGCGTTGCATATGTACCGGGACGGCATGCAAGGGTATCGGACCGGTATGGATTTCTACGCCAGGGCATTAACTGCGTACGGAGAGCGGTTTCTGCTTCCCTACACTCAGGGCTTCAGTGACCGTCAACAGTGGGTGACTTTGATCCAACAGCTTGAGCGCGGCGATTTTTTGCAAGATCTGTTAGTGCCGATGACGGCGAGTGCGATACGAAGCAGCCCGCCGAGTGGGCTGCCGTAAGTTGTAAGGGCACGGCACATGGGTGCCACTAGCGGCTTGTCCGCCAGTGCCCGGCGCAACGCACGGGCAGGCCAGCTGCCCGTGGCACCCAAAGTCGCACCCAACTCACATTTTTAGGATGGACACAGTAGGAGAGGCTGTACGGACTGCTCAGCGAAAACTGCGTCGGTAGACCATATAGTTCGCGCAGCTGTACCCTCCGAGTTTCTCTCCGGTTCGGCGCGACGGCCAGTTGTCGTCAAGTACGAGAGTGTAACTCACGTATTGTGCACCGCGGCGCACCAGCTCGAGCAGTCCGTATCCTGCCATTGCCAGGTTGACTCCACGCCCTCGGGCCGGGGCGCGGACGCCAATCGCTAAAGTGTTGAGTTTCTCATCGGGACGTAACGTGCGACCAGGTTTGAGTACGGCATGGCCACTGTGCTCAGGCGTAAGCAAGAGCATGCCGACTGGCTGGCCTTCGTGGTAAGCCACAACCGAGGCGTCGAGGATACCCAAGGGGGCCAGTGCCGTGAGAAGCGCAGCCATCTCGGTTTCTGTATAAGGTGTCCAGCCCCAGTGGGCCTGAAACGTGTCATTAAAGGTCGCGGTGAACTCGTGGACTCGACGGTTTTCGGGCACCGCCCGCAGGGGGACGATTTCGTACCCAGCTCGCCGTGCCGCTTCAAGCATGCTTTCCCAGCGCGCGACCAATTCCGGATGGACTGCGATTTTGTAGTCCACCCAGCCTTTTTCTGACTCGAAACCCGCGTCTTTGAGGAGTGCATGATAGTAGGCGGGATTGTGACGCAGAATAGTGGGCGGCAAGGTGCCGTATGCGTCAATCACGAAGGGAAACTCTAGCATCCCTGACCCGGCACGGGCTGCCTCGGCTCCCTGCTGCTGGAGCCACGCACAGGCTTCGTCCATTAAGAGCTTCACCGCAACGCGACTGTCGGGAAGTGCCTCAAACCACCACAGATGGCCGAGCGGTTCCTGCCAGTGTTTTTGGTAGAGGGTATCGATCACGGCCAATACCCGGGCTACCACCTGGTTCCCGTCACGCACGAGCAGCGGATGCAACCGGCGGCCTTCAGCGAAAGGACTCTTCCCACTAAGCACCTGCAGATCAAACCGTACTGAGGTTGGCCAACGGGCGCTGTAGTTGGCATAGACTTGGTCGCGAAACCGGACAAACTCGGTGAGCGCGTCCGTGCCTTCTGGAACTTCAACGGTAAGCGCAGTCATGCAAAAGACTCCTTGTTCCTGCTCAGATCCACCAGGGTTCTACCGGCTCGCAGCACCATACCCCTGACCTCTCGAAGCTGTCAACTTCGCTCTTTACAGAAGGGGATAGTCGAATTACAAGCACAGAGCTATCAGATGTGTTTCTCCCTCGCCCTGAGAGGGGGCA
>CAZAYE010000377.1:0-4581 GCA_964489255.1 uncultured Enterobacteriaceae bacterium | reverse complement strand
AGGTCGAGAAGCCGCTGATCGCACTGATGTTGGAGTACACCGGCGGCAATCAACTCAAGGCGGCGGAACTCTTGGGGATCAATCGCAATACGCTGCGGAAAAAGATCTCGGACTTGAAGATTATGGTGAAGAAGGGGGCTGGGGGTTAGGGGTTGGGAACCAGCGGAGGGATGAAACGGTGAAACGGCGAAACGGTGAAACGGTGAAACGGAAAAGGGGATCCCCGGTTCCCCGATTCTCCGATTCTCCGATTCATTCTCTATCTGACCCCCGACCCCTGGCTTTTACGTTTCCCAGTCCCTTGTATACCATTGCCGACACGCTCGGTCGGCCGGATCTGTCTTTTGTCGATCTGGCAAGAAAAATCTGTGCCGGTGGCGCCCGGCTGTTACAGCTTCGCGTAAAACACCTGCCTGCGCGCGAGTTTCTTGCTGTCGCACAGGCAGTGCGGGTTATTTGTCACCAGGCTGGTTGCTTACTGATTATCAACGACCGCCCTGATGTTGCCCTCGCGGTGGAGGCAGATGGTGTCCATGTTGGACAAGAGGATCTGCCGCTGGCAGCGACCCGCAAAGTGCTTGGCCCAGGCAAGATCGTTGGCGTCTCGACGCATGATCCAGCCCAAGCGTTAGCGGCTGAACGGGATGGAGCGGACTATATCGGCTTTGGTCCCTTGTTTGGCACGAGTACAAAGGCAACTGGCTATCCTGCCCGCGGGCTTGACCAACTACGGGAGATTCGCGCCTTGATCCGGCTGCCAATCGTCGCTATTGGCGGCATTACCACCGAACGCGCACGCTCTGCCTTCGCTGCGGGTGCTGATGCAGTAGCGATGATTAGTGATCTTGTGTTAGCGGACGACGTCACCGCCAAAGTACGAGCAACGTTAGAGATGGTACAGAGATCTTCCCCTTGAGAAAGGCTTATTCCCTTCCCAGAGGGTAACAGTGCTGCAGGAATGAGGAATTACAGCAGAGGAGCATCTACTGGAGGAGGCTGCCTTTCAGACTTCTTCCATCGCCTCGCTGGGTGGCTCCACGGCATCGATGGTAAGGTTATCGAAGCGCGTATATTCTCTGCGAAAGGCGAGCCGCACGGTCCCGGTCGGCCCGTTGCGTTGCTTGCCAATGATAATCTCCGCTATCCCCTCGTCCTGTGAGTCCTGCTTGTAGACCTCGTCACGGTAGATGAACATAATGACATCTGCATCCTGCTCTATGCTTCCGCTCTCGCGAATGTCCGACATGATCGGTCGTCGGTCAGCCCGCTGTTCAACCTGTCGGTTGAGCTGCGAGAGGGCGATCACTGGCACGTTGAGTTCTTTGGAGAGGGATTTGAGACTGCGGGAGATTTCCGATAGCTCCTGGGTACGATTCTCCTGGGTGGTGAGACCGCGCATCAATTGAAGATAGTCGATAATCACCAGACCAATATTCGCCTCCCGCTTCAAACGCCGGGCCTTCGCGCGCAGTTCTAGCACATTCTGCCCAGGCGTATCGTCGATGTAGATCGGCGCCTCGGCCAGCCGCCCGGCGGCCATTGCTAACCGGGGAAAATCTCGCTCTCCCAAATAGCCGGTGCGGACTTTGGCGTTATCCACTCGCGCCTCAGAGCAGAGCATGCGCAAGACGAGCTGCTCTTTGGACATTTCCAGCGAGAAGAGGCCCACGGGTATATTGGCGTGCAAGGCCACATACTGCGCAACATTCAGCACGAAACTCGTCTTTCCCATGCTTGGACGTGCCGCCACAATGATCAGGTCAGACGACTGTAAGCCGGCAGTCAGGCGGTCGAGGTCAAGGAAACCTGTGGGCACGCCGGTGACCAGCTCTTTGCGCTCGAAGAGTCTTTCCACCGTTTTGATTGTGTCCATGATCAAGTCGCCCATCTTGAAGAATGATGGGCGCACGCGTTTTTCGGACACGTCGAAGATCAGTCGTTCGGCCTCGTCGAGGAAAGGCTCAATGTCTTCCTGACCGCTGTAACAGCGACTGGAGACCTCGTTGCAGACATTAATGAGATGACGGAGGATCGCCTTCTCGCGCACGATGCGCGCATAATGGGCGATGTTCGCGGCGCTAGGGACTTTATCAACCAACTCGGCAAGATAGGTGGCGCCGCCGATTTCCTGCAACTCGCCGCGAGCTTTGAGCGTATCACTCAACGTGATCAGGTCAATTGGCTCGCCCTTTTCGCTCAGCGCCAGCATGGCGCGGAAGATCTTGCGATGCGATTCGCGGTAGAAATCGTCAACGCCCAGCACTTCGATGACTCGGTCCAGGGCGTGCATATCAAACAATATACCGCCCAACACCGATTCCTCGGCATCCAGGCTCTGGGGGGGGACTTTGCGCAGGGTGTCTTCGAGGCTGGCCACGATTGTTTCCGAAGATACTGAAAGGTTGCCCCACTAGCAAGAGGAGGTCTTCTCTTTTTCTTCGCCTCTTTCCAGTTCTTTGTTATGTGCAGGAAGGGAAGTTCATGTCCCACTCCCACGACTGTCAATCAATGGTTGCCCGCACGTAAGCAAAGAGGCGAGAGAACTGTTCGAGTCCGTCGGTGATCCGTGGGCCATACCAGCACAGGGCCATGCCATCAATACAATAGAAATGTCCAGCCCGGCCTGCTGGGGTGTCTGCCAGGGGCTTGAGATGAACGAAGTGTTTGGTCGTGAATGGGTAGGGCTCGCTCGGGAGCAGCACGACCTGGGGCGACAATGCAGCGACTTCTTCCAGCGTCACGGTGAAGTAACGCTCCGGCTTTGCATGGGAAATATTTTCTCCACCGCAATGCCAGAGCATATCGTTGGCGTAGGTGTCGGCATTGAACGACATCCACGGTTTGCGCCAGATCGGACAAAAGACTCGGAGCCGGGGCTGATCCGCAAGTTCTATTGCTAATCGGTCATACAATTCACGCTGCGCCTGGACCATCTGCGCGCTTTGCTGGTGACAACCGATAAGAGCACCAATCCTGTCAATCATGGCGATAGCGTCCGCCACAGTGCGAGGGGCGGTAATATAGAGCAGCAGGCCGCGCTCTGCCAACGAGGCGAAGTCCTCACGGCGGTTCTCCTCATCATTGAAGATTACGAGGTCCGGTTCGAGTTGCCGGATCTTTTCTAAGAGAGGGGTTTTTGTTCCCCCTACTTTAGCGATTCGGGCAACGCCCTCCGGTGGATGAGTGCAATAATCGGTGACGCCCACAACCCGTTCACCGGCGCCGAGGGCGAAGAGCGTTTCGGTCAAGCTGGGAACCAACGAGACAATGCGTTGCGGCGGGGAGGGGAGGGAAACGATACGCTGCAGGTCATCAATGAAATCCATAGGCAAAAAGGCAAAAAGGGAAAAGGCTGAAGGTGAATAATTCTTGTAAACTCTGGCAAGTCGGCACTCCGTATTCTCTTACTTATACCGGATCCTGAAAGAAAGTAGCGTGTGTTGCCAGCTCTGCGCAGCCGAGCCGGCTGCGCCACCAGAAGAGGGCAGGCTCTGGGTGGGACAGGCCGCTGGCCTGTCCAGACTGGGAAACGCTACAGTCAAAGCAGATTTGGTATTACTTCCCTTCTCGCCCTCGCAAGATGTTGTCTAGCTGTTTCTTATCATCTCGGGTGATCTCTTCAACCTGACGAGATGGTGGCTTGGTTGTCTCTCGCATTGCTGTACCAGAGGGCAGAGAGGAGGGAGATTTGGGTCCTTCCTGCGTTTCTGTCTGGGGAGATGGAGCAGCTGGTGGCGACGATTGAGTAGGTGGACGTGCGGTACTCTCAGCGCTGAAGAAGCCGATACGCCGTAACTCGTTCTTCATGAAAAAGATCGCGCTGAGGAAGACGATCACAACCGTATAGGCCAGCAACAACAAGAGCCTAGGAATCAACCGACGTTGAGATTTTTTTGTTCTGGCCATAGGTTCAATCCACACGTGAGCATAGCACTGTACGCACTGCCTCCCAACCACTGCGTTGGTGCCACCCTTCGACTCCGTTGTACCACTTCAGTCCAATGGACTGAAGCCGGCGGCTCCGTGCGGCTAGGGCAAACCAAAAACGTGAAGTACTACCGTAGAACAGCCGCGTGGTCAGGTGCAGCCGGGCAAGCTTCTTGCCCAACCAGGAACGAGCAAGGGTGTCCGTATATTGGGAAAAATCAAATCGTTTGGTGTGTAGGGTCGGCAGGATCGCTTGAGCGGCGAACTTGCCATATTCGAAAGCAAAGGAGATCCCTTCCCCCATGAGTAGCTCAGCGCCAGCGGCATCGCCCACCAGAACAACATGGGGAGCGGCCAAGGGACGGCCCGGGGAGTAGCCGTGGATGGGGAATGCACGGAACTGAGGGCTTGAGCCTTGAGACGTAAGACTGGCAAGTTCGCAAGTCAGCAGATGACGCAAGTCTGCGTTCGTGAGCCGAGTGTTGCCCAGTGAATAGATACCAACGTTTACGTGGGGAATTCCGTGGATGAGGCAGGGGAATTCCCATAGATAGCCTTTGAGCCCTTGCGCAACGGGGAGTAAGTTGAAGTCGTAGCGTTGTGCCAAAAATCCTTCCCAGGTCGTTTCTGCCACCGGCACATCGCACATAATTG
>CAZAYE010000376.1:0-4592 GCA_964489255.1 uncultured Enterobacteriaceae bacterium | reverse complement strand
CTTTGCACTCATCACTTTGCACTCATCACTTTGCACTCATCACTCCTTTAGTCCCGTTCCAGCCACACCTCTGGCATCGGATCTACCCCGTGCCGAGCGAAGATGGCATCGATTTCCTTCATGTCAGCTGCAGAAATTGCCCACCCAAGAGCACCGCTGTTGTCCTCGACTTCCGCTGCGTTTCGGCAGCCCACCAGAGCAGTGCTGATCACGGGATTGGTAAGGGTCCAGCGCAAGGCGAATTGCGGCAGGCTTTTGCCATAGCGTGTCGCCATCGCTTTGAGTTCTCCCACCACCCGCAAGTTCTGCGGGAAATACTCCGGACCAAAGAGGTGCTGAAAAAGATTGATGCCCCCCATACGGCCACGGCGCGCCCGCCAGTCGTCTGAACCAAAGTCCATATCTTCCGTAAAGGTGCCCGTCAGCAGGCCGTAGGCCAGTGAACCATAGGCCATAACGCCGATATTATGCTTCTGGCAGTATGGATAAATCTCCTTCTGCATGCGCCGGTCAAACATATTCCAGCAGTACTGCGCCACCTCGACACGCCGGGTACGCATGCTGGTCTCGATTTGACTCAGACGGAAGTTGGAGATGCCGACGGCACGCACCTTGCCTTGCTGGACAAGATCGTCAAGCGCACGCAGGGTCTCCTCAAAGGGCGTGTTCACATCCGGCCAGTGGACCATGTACACATCCACGTAATCGGTATTCAGGTTCTGAAGGCTCTTGTCGATCGAGACCATAACGCGTTGGCGGCTGCTGTCGCGGTAGTTGGGCGCCTCTTTGTAGCCAATGCCGAATTTGGTGGTGATGATTGCCTCTTTGCGACGTGGGCCGAGGGCTTTTGCCAGCGACCGCTCTGAGGCGCCAAAACCGTAGCCCTCAGCCGTGTCGAAGCAATTGATGCCGAGATCGAGCGCTCGATGCACGGCTTTGATGAATTCTGCCTCTTCGATGCTGCCGTACCCGCCACCAATTTCCCAGCAACCAACGCCGATGGCAGAGACTTGCATGCCGGTTTGTCCAAATGGTCGATATTCCATGAGAGGCTCCTTTTTGCAGACGGTCTTTAGTGGTTAGTAGTAGGGTGGGCAAAAGCGTAGCGTTGCCCACCAGCAAAAAATCGCTGGGCTTCGCAGAGCCTGTCCTGAGCTTGTCGAAGGGCTCAGCCCAGCCTACGGCTCTTTTTCTGCCATAATGAAACCTTCTTACCTTGAACGCACAAGCACCCTGACTACCTAGCCGTATACCCCCCATCAACAATCAACATGCTGCCGGTGACATAATCCGCGTCTTTCGAGGCAAGAAACACGGCTGGCCCTACAATCTCCGCAGGCGTGCCCCAGCGCTGCAGCGGTGTTGCTGCTTCCACCATCGCACGAATCGCCGCATCGTCATGGTACGGTCGGCACATGGCCGTGGTGAGAAAGTTAGGGCAGATCGCATTCACGGTAATGCGGTGAGGACCGTAATCGAGTGCCAGTTGCCGGGTCAGATTGGCAGCCGCGCCCTTGGACGCACAGTACGCCGGCTCGTTAGGCAAGCCGACGATACCGGCGATGGAAACGATGTTGATGATCTTTCCCCCGTCCCCTTGTCGCAAGAATTGACGAATAGCTTGCTGACAGCCGTTCCACACCCCTTTGGCGTTGACGTTCATGGTGAAGTCGTACTCTTCCTCGGTTTTCTCATGAATGGGGGCCAGGCGAGTGAAGACTCCAGCATTGTTCACCATGATGTCCAGCCGCCCATAGCGCTCCACGGTACTCTTGACCAAGTTGGCCATGTCTTGAGCTTTCGTCACATCTGCTCGCACGAAGAAGGCATCTCCACCATTTTCTCTGATTACCTCATCTGTATCTTGCTGGCGATCGACCTCATAGCCCTCTGGTCTAGCATCTTGGCGAATATCCGCGCAGACAACTTGGGCGCCTTCACGAGCGAAACCAATAGCGATGGCTCGGCCAATACCCGAGCTGGCCCCGGTTACAACAGCGACCTTGTTATCGAGCCGGCCCATATTTTTCTCCCCTGCTCGTCAGTAACTGAGGAAGGTGAGCATTGCCCACCTTCCTCAATCCTCATTGCTAAAAATTATCAGCTTTGCCTTCCTAAAAGATCGCCAACGGATTCACCGGCGATGCAGTGCCGCGCACTAGCACCAGCGGAGCCACCACTAACAGGAACGTCCAGCGAGAGCGTGCCGCGCAGGCTTGGGCGACTGCATCCAAGGCACAGTTGTCGAGGAGATGAATGCCCATGGCCACAATCGTCACTGCATGGATCGGCAACATGATCTTCTCATAGCTACTCGGCACGACGTCGCTCGCTCCATCCGAGCCCAAGGCCGCGACTTTGCGGGCGTGCAGCCATGGCAGGCAAGCTGCCCCAAGCCCGGCTAGTCCTTCTTTGAACGAGTCCCGTGGTCCCTTCGCCTTCTCCAGTGCATGCCGTCCCGTACGGACGAACAGTACGTCGCCTTCTTCTACCCGAAAGCCGCCGGCCTGTTCCGCAGCCTCCAGGTCCGCCGGGGCAATTGCCTCACCCGGCTCCAGCCATTCACGGCCCTTGAGGCGGGGAACATCAATCAGCACTCCGCGTGAGATGATCCCATCTTTGAGCGTATCGATGGCGCCGTTACGTGCGCCCTGGGAAGTCACGTCACTGGCCGGATACCCATTATACATCTTGCCCTGGTTGAACACGTGACAGAGCGCATCGAGATGGGTGTTGGCTAGACCATGCGGTGAAATGGAGAAGTAGTCTGCACTGTACGGCACCGGCACCATGCTCGATTCCCCAGGAGCGCCGGTCTGCATCATCAGGTGCATGACCGGTGTCGGATTGTCCGGCCCCGGTTGGGTCGCTAGGGGTAAAGACATGGACACAGAAGCTCCCTCACGCACCAGTGCCGCAGCTTGTGCTCGTTTCGCCGGGGTAATGTAATTGAGTGCGCCGAGTTGATCGTTCGGCCCCCACTTGCCCCAGTTGCTCAGAGTGGTGAAGAACTCTTTGACTTGCGCTTCGGTGAGATCACTGTTGACTGGCATGGGTTCCTCCTTTTTGAGTTTTTTGGTTTTTAACGGTCCGTGTTAGTTTGCCGTCAGCTCTCCTTCAGTGCGGCTGAGATAGATAAGAATTTCTTGTTCTCTCTGTTGGAGTTCCAGCAAGATCGGCACCGACATCGCACGGTACTCGACTGGGGTGTGAATTTTGCGCGCTTCCAGTAACACCCGCTGAAGGTTACGCACGGCTTCCTGGGCCATCTTGAGCTGCTCATCGTTGTGAATCATGAGAAGGTCACCTCCACAATACCTCGGCGAGTAAAATCTTTTCCAGCTTGATAGGTATCGAGCCACATATTCAGAACACTCGGGTCCATCGACGCTTTAGTCCAAAATACATCAGCATGGAAACGGAGACGAGCCCGCGCATGATCAAACAGCGCCTGCGTCTCCTCAGGTATCTTGGTTAAATCAAAGTCCGCGGTCATTACCAACAGCAGATCCAAGTCATTAGGAGACTCTTTAGCCGTGACAAAGCTGCCCCAAAGGATAAGGCGAGCAAGCCTCCCAGTTGCTTTCGCTGTAGTGATAAGATTCCGCAGCCGCTCCCCGAGCCATCTTCTGCGAGCCGAGGAAGCCGTAAAGCGAACAAAAACTTCTTCCTCTATCGCAGGATGCATACCTTCGGGTAAGTTCCCATGCTCATCAAATGCGGGGAGCATAGCGGCTTTGTTCTTCCCTCTTAGCTTTGAGCTGTTAGCAATGAATTGTTAGCCAAAACAAGACATACAAGAGGGGCTATAACCTTTGCAACAGACAGAGCATAGTTTGATTCACTCCTCTTTTTGCCTTGCTAAAAGCTAAGGGCTGACAGCTAATAACTTTTCTCATTGACATCCCCACTCTTCTAGCAGGATAATCCCACCCCAGGAAATGTGAACTCAGCAAAAAGGGGAAACTCATGCCGTACGATGTTATTATAAAAAACGGTCTCGTGGTTACTCCAACCGGCGTTATCCGCGGAGGCGTGGCGATTGCGGGCGAGCAGATTGTCGCCGTCGGCGCTGACGCTACACTGGGTCAGGCCAAACGGGAGATCGACGTGCAGGGCAAAATCATTTTTCCCGGCACCTTTGACCCCCATGTCCACTTTGGCATCGCTGACCGCTTCGGTGACGATGCCATGGTCGAGGATTTCCTGCATGATACCAAAGACTGCCTGATTGGCGGGGTCACCACCATCGCTACTACCACCTTGATCGGTAAAGACCCCTTGCTCGACCTATATGATCGGGCGGTCCGCTGCGGTACTAGTCACTCTTGGTGCGACTTTAAGATCACCTGCGTCGTCAACACCTTAGACCAAGTACAGGCAATCCCCGCCACGGCTAAGAAAGGCGGGGTCTCTTACAAGTTCTTCACCGGCTATGCCGGACCGCAGGCGGAAAGCTTCGGCATGAACCCTGAAGGCATCACTCCAGCATTTTTCCATCAAGCCTGTGAGCAATTTGCCCGCTGCGGCCCGCCCACGTTTGCCAAAATCCACGCCGAAGATCCTTACGTCCGCGGCATTCTCATCGACCG
>CAZAYE010000375.1:0-4594 GCA_964489255.1 uncultured Enterobacteriaceae bacterium | reverse complement strand
TGACTTAACTTATGCCATGCTAATTTTGGTCTTGACAATGGGGTACACTTCAGTGGGCATTCTCATACTGCGGTGATTCTCTAAGCACGAACTTCTTGTAGATGAGCCGCCGTACCTCGTCCTGCTTCTCGTTCTGGTTTTCGACCGCGAAAGAGATGGGCTCAATCAAATGGAGCCGCCCATTCTGATAGTAGAGCGGGAAAGAGATGTGATCACCCCGTACCTCAGCTTCATAATCGGTCTGCACCCGCCCTTCCGCCAGCAAGTGATGCTGCGCAAAGATATCCTTGATGTGTCGGCGCAGTTGCGGGTCGTGCAAGTATTCCCTCTTCGGCGCCTTGCGAGGGTGCACATAGCGAAGGTAGAGCCCATGCACTTCTGCCTCAGGGTCTTCGGTCAACACGGTACGAGGCGCAGTAAACTGGATAACGTTCGCGCTCTGCTGATGCAACGCATGCAGGGGATCAACAGCAGTCGGCCAATCGCCTGCAACCCCCATAGCGTCCGGCGGCTTACCAGACACTTGCCCGCACACCCTTTGGAAGGTAGCGAGATACTCTTTAAGCCATCTACGATTCGCGTTCGGATCAAACCTTTGCACATGTGAGAGGCCGGTGCAAAGATGCACGAGCAGCAAGCGGGCCTTCGGCTCAAAGAGCACGACACCAATATTGATGCTCTCGTCCCGCACGACGTCGGGCACGTATCGCATGACCGAGAAAAAGCACGTCAACAGTTCACTCATTACCCTCGCCTCCTCTTAACTCGTGAGGCGGGTTTTCCTCCCGCATAGGTACTTGGTGAGGCGCCCCCGTGCTTCATGCCCAATGTTCCATTCGGAGGGCAGGTCTCTCACAACCTCTCCAATAAACCGGTCGTCAACAGAAGCAATAACCCTAGACCAGTGTGCGTTACTCTCTGAGTGCATGAGGGAGTCGAGCAGATGCACCCCCAACTTCGCCTCCACCGGGTTGAAATTGGATACCCACTCGCTATGCCCATTGATTCCCAAACAGTGTCCGTGGTCAATCATGACAATGCACACCGCATCGATTTCAGGAACGCGCGGCAAATTTTGTGCCTTACGGTCACCATTGAGCAGCCACCTGTCAAATAATCTGATACCCTCTATACAGTCTCGGTTGGATATGCTGTCAAGCGTGGCGACAATTTCCTCTTTGCTTGAGAATTGCATAGCACTGTCAATCCACTCTGAACCAAATTGCAGTCCTACTTTGGGTAGGCGGTTGGTCCCTGTCACGCAGCGTAATTGCGGCGTTGCCTGAACAAACTGTTCAGTAACCGTAACAAGCACCGCTTGAGGCACCGGAAGTCCGATATGCGAAGCTATACGGAAGCCAATCCACTCGTTAGCGGCGGCATATGGGCCTATCCGATTGTCCTTGAATTTCACCAAATACTTACATCCATTGGAGCATCGAAGTAGCTGTGGGCGGGTAGAGGTTGGAAAGCCACGAATATACTCAATAGCGTAGATGGGTTGCTCAGTTGCCACCGCCGCTTCTCATGCCTTCCACACAAAGTTTTAACGCCTGCTACCTCAATACCTTAACAAAATGACGCCACAGCAAGAAAAACATACCATTGTATATATTATAAATGAGTGCGATTCTAGCAAGAGGCCACCATCAGTGTCAATGACAGGCACAATGTGCTACCCCCGTAGATCGCAGAGTGGCTGTGTCAGGTGCACTGCTAGGCCACTGCTAACAGCTACCCCAAAATTTAAGGCGAAAAGGCACGGAGCCGCAGGCCACAGTAACGACTGCACCGATGTCCTCCCAGGCGGCTATTCTGTCTCACACTTTGTAGGTTCTGCTTGCTTCCTCAGGGGAGGGCTCTGCCCCCCATACCCCCCGGCGCACCGCCGTCCCTCGCGGGCAGGCGTGGGTAGGGTAGCAAAAGGACGCCACGGCGGCGCGGTCCAAGGCAGGCGCGCGGCACAGGACACCCTCCCGTAGCCGGGTGAGGTGGTTGGCGTAGGTGCCTCGCTTCGGCCGGGTGCCCCCGCGCGCCAAAACCGGTCACCAAGGGGACGGCCCGGCGGTGGTGGCGCTCCCGCTGGTCACGGAGGCGCCCAGGCCGCTCCCCGGCTCCCCGGGCACAAAAAAAGCCCCTCGCTCCTGTGGGGTGAGAGCGAGGGGAGAGAAGCGGTTAGAACAGCGGACAAGTCCCGGTTGCGCCGGCGTCCTGCCCGCTGTCGGCTGGCCCGTTGGTATCCTGCCACTGTTGGGCGGCATCAAGGCCCTGCAAGCGCCGCACGACCTCGGCAGCGCCCTTGCGATACACACACAGGCACACGAGGGCGCCATTCGCGTCGAGTACGGCCCAGTAGCGCCCCTGCTTCCTGATCGTCATACCATGCTCCTTGAAGGAAGTGGGGCAGAATCTCTCGACTCTGCCCCATGGTTCGCTACTTGCCATGGCACCAAGAGCCATCGGCCAGCTTGTGTGACCACCAGGTGCCCTTGGCGTTGTGGTGTTGGGTCATTTGCACGCCATGTGTGCTACACCAGCCTGGGCGCTCCCAGCGGGCATCCGTAGCAGGTGCCTGCTCGGGTACGGGCTCTGCCGCAACCGGGAAGCGTTGCAGCAGCGCTTCCAGCCTAGCTAGCAAGCGCGTTTCGTCACTGTCGCGCAAGGTCACTTGCACCTGCCGCCCGGCCAGGGTGATGTAGCAATTGACGCTCGCCGGAGCTTCCGGCAAGCCCTGCGTGGCCAGCTCGGCGCAGACCGCAGGGTCCAGATCCAGGTGCAAGACCTCGGTGCTGCTCGGTGGCTGCGCTGGCGCATCCAGTTGGGCCAGTTTCTGCTTCGCTCCGATCGTGGAGGAATACGAAGATGATGGGATTACCGGGACGCTCCCGCTCTCCCAACGGCCCGCCGGCCGCCGCCTTCTCGACGACGCTCAGCAGGGGCGCTTTGGCTGTGTCCTGGTCTATCGTGTCGACCGGCTCGGCCGCAGTCTCACGGCCTTGCTGGACGCCCATACGACGCTGTCCCAGGCAGGGATCACCATTCGCTCTGCCACAGAGCCCTTTGATACTTCTACCCCTATTGGCACGTTCCTCTTTCAACTTCTGGGAAGCCTGGCTGAACTGGACAAAGCCACCATCATCGAGCGCATGACCCTGGGGCGGGACCGTGTAGCCCGGCATGGGAAGTGGACCGGTGGCATTATTCCCCTCGGCTATGACGTGGACCCCGAGGGACGGCTTGTGCCGAGCACCCGCGTCATTGAGCAAGTCGGGATGACGGAAGCCGCGTTGGTGCAAGACCTGTTTCAGCGCATCGCCAACGGTGGCACCGCGATTGCCGAATGCCATCGGCTCAACGGGCTGGGCGTGATCACGGCGCGACGCTATAGCATGGAGAAGGTGGTGAATGTCAACGCCCCGTGGCGCCCTTCCCGGCTCAACCGCGTTTTCAAAAACCCGGTGTACCTGGGCACGCACCCACTCAAAAGCAAGCATGGCCGCATTGATCGCGCGGTGGAGCCCCTGGTGGACCAGGCCACCTGGGACGCCGTGCAAGCCCAACTCCGGCGCAACCAATGTCTTCCCAAAAACACCGTGCACCGGCTGTATCTCCTGCGCAGTCTGATCACCTGCGGGCTCTGCGGCTCGCGCTATATCGGTACCCCAGTCACACGACAGGGGAAGCGCAGTGGCAGATATACTGATTACTACTACCGGTGTAACTCGCAAATGACCTCGACGCAGCCAGAACCCGAGCACCGGTGTCCCGCCAAAATTCTCAAAGCGCAGTGGCTCGAAAACCTCATCTGGCAGGACTGTCGCACCTTTATTCTCAACCCTGGGGAAGCCCTGGCCGAAGCCAGGCGGCAACTGGACGAGCGGCGCCAGCAGTCACCACGCGTCATTGAGGAGCACCGCCGCTTGCAGCAGGCCCTGGGAGAAAAAGCCCTGGAGCGTGACCAGATTCTGACCCTCTTCCGGCGCAAGAAGATTGCGCTGGAGGAGGCCGAGAGGCAGCTTGATGCCATCGAGCACGAGGCCAACGCTTTGCGGACAGCCCTCAGCGCCATCCAGGCGCAGCGGGATCTGGCTGAGGCGTTTGCGACGCATTACCATGAAGCTACCACGCTGCTAGAGCGGCTCCGGGACCGGTTAGAGGTGGTCGAGGCAACCAACGATATCGCGACGAAGCGACAGGTCGTGGAATTACTCGTGGCAGGTCTTCAAGTGGATACCGTGGGGACCGGCAAGGCCAGACAGGCCCACATTACCATCACCTATACCTTCAAGCCGAAACGTGCAGTAGATTTCACAACACCCTGTAGTTCGATCCCCCGACCCCGAAGATGCCCACCTCCCCGAAGCGGTGCCCTTGCCCGTGCAATTAATGCCGACATGATTGAGATAATGGTGCGTGTCCCAGCTATCGGTATTGCCCACTTGCGCCAGGACGTTAGGATTATAGTGCCAGACCGCCTGCAAGACCTTGGTGGCCGTCTCGGGCCCGCGCCAGCGCGTCAAATCGCCGGTGACCAGGACCACATCGGCTTGACGCAGCGGTTCTGCCAGCAAGGCCAGGGGATGGAGGTACTCAT
>CAZAYE010000374.1:0-4599 GCA_964489255.1 uncultured Enterobacteriaceae bacterium | reverse complement strand
ACGTTATTGTTGCACGGTCGCACTGGCTGTGGGAAGTCATCCTTCCTGCGTGCCGGCCTCATCCCGACAGTCGAGACACGCGGTTTCGGCTTCGAGTTTTTGCGCACCGAAGCGGCTGAGGACAGCAAGCCGGTCTTCATCCGTTGCACTGCCCGACCGCTCGACCGCATAGCAGAGGAGCTGTTCCGCTATCTTGCGCAGCCCCGTCTCCTTCAGAGTGCTATCGGCCCAGTCCAAATCGATTTGAGGGATGCCTACTTGCAGCGTGAAAGCATGCAAGCCTTTGTTCAGGCTTGCAGCGAACCACGATTCCTGGTCAACGTCCTCGAAAAGATCTCACAAAAGCTCCCACGGACACTCGTCATTATCCTAGATCAAGCAGAAGAGGTCATCACCCTCACTAACTATCTGGACGAAGGTCGTCGTGGTTTTTTTGAGTTCTTCCAGCGCTTCAACGCATCCCATTTGGATGTCAAGTTTGTTGTCGCTCTTCGGGCCGAGTACTTTGGTCAGTTTTTTGGTCTCATGGGCTTCGACGCATCTCTGAAGACGGATGTAAAGCAGTTCTGGTTGCGTGACCTTGGCCGTGAGGAGGTGCAAGAGGCCATCCTCAGACCGACTCTGCAGGAGCCGGTGGATGGTCTCAGTGCCCCCTCGCAGCGGTACCGTTTCTCTTATGACGATGGGGTGGTCGACACGATTCTCGCCGATCTGTTCTCTATGACTGAATCGGGTGGGGTCCTACCGGTAATGCAAATCGTCTGTCGCGACCTTTACGATGAGATACGCACTCGGCCTGAACCATGGATTATAGACAGAACCCTATACCAGACGGGAGGACGTGTAGCGGGTCGGATCGACCAGCACATCACCCGTTCGCTGCGGACCGCTTTCAGAGAGAGCAGTCTGCCCGAAGGGGCCATCGCTGGAGAGGAGGAGCATTGGCGCGCGGGTCTTTATACACTGGCACGGTTGGAGGCTGACGGCACTGTGCGTACTGAGGTCACCAATGCCCGTATCGTTAAAAATTCTCTGGCCAAGTCCCAGGTACGTGTGGATATCGACCAAATCTTGGAATTTCTTGCCCGTCCTGAAGTCCTGGTACTGCGAAATTTTTCGGTCTTCAATCCGGCAACTGGGGAAGAGGATGTAAGCTACAGCTTGGGCCACGATGCCGTTGGTCTGGCGCTACATCAATGGTGGCTGCGGCGAGAGGAGGCCGAACGACGGCGACTCGCCGAGCGCCGCGTGCGGCGGCTCATGCTGGGGGCCGCAACGATCGCGATCATTGCGCTAGGGTACGTGGTCTGGAGTTTTGAGGCTCGAACACGCGACACATTTGAGCTGGCATTCGCTCTGCGTTCGGCAGCTGAACGTGAAGTTGTCAAAGACTCCGGTCTCGGTCTTACTGCTGCGGTCGAATCCGTCCTGAAGACCGAGAGTGTATTATTCCCATTCCCTAAGAAACCCGAGGCTCCAAAGCGCACACTGGCAAGGCTGCTTGCTGCATTACCAGGCCAGGTTTTACGACCAACTTTTGCTGCTCTTTCGGATGTCGATGTTCGAGTGCTTCCAAAATCCGCGAGCTTTCTGTTCTGCTGCTCTGAGCGCCGGTTCGAAATCGCTCGTGCTCTCACTGACGAACGGGTGACTGTTGAGATCCCAGAGATGCCGCGCGACACACCCTCCCAGGGTGGTAAAAAGACATCCTACTTTGAGATGGGAGGGGTGAACGAACTTGCATCTGGCCTGATCCTTATGTCCATTGAAGAGTCGAGTAGTGCCAAATCTATTCTGATACTCCGTGATAATCGTTTGATAGGATCTTATCTGCTGCGCAACTTTATGCAACATTCCCGTATTCCATTGGAGCAATTCAGGGAGGACTCCAGTAGTCGAAAAGAAGTGAGCCTTGCGGTTTTTTCTGGGATGGTAGCCCTTTACGGGCATGGCATATCCGCAAGATCTGAGAGTGTTTCTGAGAGTGTTTCTGATTCGTATTCGTTGAATGAGGACCTTAAACCTACCGACTTTCCGTTCAGGCACGGGTATTATTTGAAGATTCTGGCTTGGCCAAAGGACGTGTACTTCTCAACACTCAGGGACGGCATTCTGGTCAAATTTGATCTCTCAAAAGGGTCCGCAGAGGCTATTGACCTCCGGAGTGAACCGAAACCGCTGTTGTGGGAGCACACGTTCGCAGCGGCGTCCAATTGCAAGCAAGCTGATAAGCAAGCTGATAAGCAAGCTGATAAGCAAGCTGATAAGCCATGTCGCGTATTGTCGTCCTATCCGGCGGATTTCGTGGCAGTGAGTGTGTCGTGGCCAGAAGAAAAGAAGCAGCTCCTTCTAGTCGTTGATGGACGCAGTGGCAAGTCGCGAGAGATCGCTTTGAAGGATTTGCGAGACGCAAGGGATAATTCCGCAAAGTCTGCCGATGACATCAATCGAGTGTACCTTCATGGCAAGCTATCATCGCTAACACTGGGTCTGTATCACGATGATAATATACTCGATGTGTACCGGATTGACGAGAACGTTCTTCCGAAGCATCTGGGCACATTGATCGTAGGCCTTGACCCACGAGGTCGAGATCTACCGGCATCTTCTCTCCGCCCACAAGGAGGCTTCACAGAAGACGGCAACGCTTTCCTGCTCTCTCTCGCCGGCGTAGGCGCCTATTGGGACCTACAAAAGACTGTGCCAGAAAGGGAGAAAGAATTCTTTGCTATGCCGACACAGGAACTGATCAAAAGGGCCTGTGCCGTCGGATTGCGATCCATCAAGCCGGACGAATGGAAGCAGCGTATAGGGGCCGGCGATCCTCCTCCAGATCGATGCAGCCCCTTTATCGCCAACACCACAACTCGGGATGGAGCGAAGGATGCAAGGGGCAAGTGATGGCAAGTATCGCTGAACAATGGCTGTCGTTGTGGGAGTGGATTAAGGGGACCCCGGCTCGCGTTGTACGCTCGACCGAGATCCCGGTGGAACGTGTACAGGGCGGAGGCGAGACTGTCGATCGATTCACTCCAGGCGCATACTACTTCGCAGTATATATCAACGAACTGTTTCTGACTCATGCGCGTCAGTGGACTAGCACTTTCGATCCGATGGCCCTGGTCGTTACTGAATTCACCTACGCCGGGAAACCGACCACAGTGCCGTTTGTCGTGGGTCCGTCACTCTTGGCTGGGAAGGTCGAGCAGATACCTGAAGGTATGGTGTTTACCGATACGCAGGTCGCTGGCATCCATCCCTACCCTGGAGGCAAATTCGCGCTCACTGTCATCCTCGCCCAGGTGAAACGGCAATCGTACCCACAGAAGTTACTCAAAGTCATCGAACAAATAGCCGGGTCATTTCCCGTTGGGGCTGCCTTGGAATCCCACCTGAAGGTGGCAGAGACCATCTTCGATGGTGTTGAGGCCTTGTTCAGTCTGGGTGACACGAGGCCGCTTGCTGGCCATCGTTGGGAATTCAATCCCGGCTTCACCCCATGGATGAAACCCGGTTTTTTTGTCCTAGTTGATGCCGACGAGGGTGACGTTGGGGTCAACCACTTCCATGTCGTCAATGGACGGCTTTGTACAGGAGACAACTCTGCCACTGCGCCTTTCCGTAGAGCCGACTACCTCCTCTACAGCCTGCGAACCGCAACCGAACGCACTGACGTGGGTGAGCTACCATTTTACGAGCTATTCGATAAGGCATTGAAGGCGGCAGGGAGTACCGAGAGTGGCAGTTGGGAGCGAGCGAAGGCTATCCTCGTCACACTCTATCAGGAGATGATTACGAGTCCCGACCTCACATGGGACCAGGCGCAGCGCCTTGTCGATCACTACACGGGGCGCCTACTCGAGGCGCGGAGGCGAGTTGAGAGCTTTGGAACTCTCGGACCTGAGGACCACGGGGCAACCATCAGCCGAGTGGCCGAAGTGTTCGGCGCCGATCCCAACGCGCGGGACCGTGCTCAGAGACTCCTCGAGATCCACACACTACTTCGACTTGGTGAGGAAGAAGGCAATGGCGCTAAACTCACCCTGTGAGTGATTGCACGTCTCTGGCGCCCTGCGCGACCTGGCGATACAAACCCAACAAATTCAACGCTTGCGTACAAACGCCAGAATTGTTCAATTCTAGCGAAAAGGGTTGACAGGGCGACTTTAGCGGTATTGCGGAAGAAGAGGACAAGGGGCAACGTCAGGCCGGATGAATGGAGTAATCTCATCGCCTCTCTATGTACTTCATGGATTGCCCCATCTCAGCGCAATCCTCTATATCATCTATATCATCATGTAAAGAAGCTGTGCCACACGGGGTCACCCTCAGAGCATAGTAGGAATTCGAAAGCCCTTTTTTGCCGTACCTCGGGAGCGCGCCTCTTGGCATCCCCCGGCGGCACCCGCAGGTGGCCACGCCTCACCCAGCGCGTCTCGCGTGCCTCGCGCAGGGCGGCAGCACCTCCCGGAGTGCACTGAACCACGGGCTGGGACAGCGCAGCGCTGCTACCACTCGCCCTCCGCCCTGCTCTGAAAATGAAGACTGAGGACTGAGGTAGACATGGAGCGTGATGCTCAGAGCGAGATACTGCTCACA
>CAZAYE010000373.1:0-4606 GCA_964489255.1 uncultured Enterobacteriaceae bacterium | reverse complement strand
TGGGGCGTGAATAAGCCGATTCCTAAAATCATGTAGCCGATCTGGCTGATGATGTGGTACGAGAGGACGCGCTTCATGTCCAGCTGCGAGATCGCGCCCAAGACGCCTAACACTATGGTCAGTGCCGCGAGCGCCAAGAGGAGTTCGTGCGTGAAGGAGGGAGCATGACGGAAGAGGAGCGTGAAGGTACGGAAAATGGCGTACACCCCGACTTTGGTCAAGACACCGGCAAAAAACGCGCTGATACCGGCTGGTGGGGGGAAGTACGGGCCTGGCAGCCAGAAGTAGAGGGGAAAAATTGCTGCTTTTACCCCAAAGACAAACAGAAAGACCATCGCGAGAACGGTGAACAAGGGGTCGGCAGGCTGGGTCTGCTGGATCTTTAAGGCCAGGTCCGCCATGTTTAGCGTGCCCATACTGCGATAAACAAGGGCCAAGCCAATGATGAAAAAGGTCGAGGCAATCAGGTTGATCACCAGGTATTTCACCGTCTCGCGTAACTGACCAGCCTCTGAGCCGAGGGCCATGAGCGCGTAAGAAGCGATCAGGAGGATCTCAAAAAAGACAAACAAGTTAAAAATGTCGCCGGTGAGAAAGGCACCGTTCACACCCATGAGTAGCATGAAAAAGAGCGGATAGTAGAAATAGTCTTGTCGATCGGTGTCCACCGTAGGCAAGGAGAAGAGCGTGACTGCGAGCGCGATCGTCATGGTGAGCGCGACCATAGTCATGCTGAGCGCGTCTGCTACCAGAATAATGCCATACGGTGGTAGCCAGTCTCCCATGCGTAGCACCACAATCCCTGCCTGGAGTACGTGGACGAGCCCGTACAGCGAGAAGCCCCAAAGGAGGATGACTACAGCTAGACTCAGGCGCTGCTGCCACACCCATTGCCGTCCCAAAGCGAACAGCACAACCGCGGTGAGGACGGGCAAAATGACGAACAGGATAAACAGGTTGTTGATCATACCAAGTGATATTCTTCTAGCTGTGCCTTATTGCGTTTATTGGTCATTCTGAGCGAAGCGAAGAATCTCGTTGCGCAACAGAAAAGCAGATTCTTCACTTCACTACGTTCCGTTCAGAATGACCTGTCCTGTCTTACGAAGTCATTCTTCCCCGCCCGTTAAATCATCCACCTCATTTGACCCGCAGACCTGTCTGGTACGAAACGCGAGCACTAGCGCAAAGGCAGTGACGCCGAAGCTGATGACAATGGCGGTCAACACCAGGGCTTGAGGAAGAGGGTCGGCATAGGGACCTCCGACTGTCAGCAGTGGCGGACTGCCTCGCTTGAGCCCACCTGCGACCATCAGCGCCAGATTCGCACCGTGAGAAAAGAGCGATAAGCCGACAATGACTTGCAGCAGATTGCGTTGCAACAAGAGATAGGTGCCGCAAGCAAAGAGCACGCCGATCACGCCGATGATGATAAGTTCCATCGCTCACTCTTCGGCAATCGAGCGGATAATGCCCAGAACTGTGCCGACCACGACCAGATAGACGCCGAGGTCAAAAAGTGCGGCGGTGACTAACTCGACCTCTCCAAGCAGGGGGAGCTGAAAATGCTCAAACGCACTGGTCAGAAACGGTCGGCCGAACACCAAAGCGCCCAGGCCGGTCAACACCGAGAGGGTCAGTCCCATCATGACGATACGCAAGGGGTTCCAGGGAATCTCCTGCTTAAACGACTCAACATCAAAAGCGACCATCTGGAGAATAATGGCCACTGCAGTGAGCATTCCGGCGATAAACCCCCCGCCAGGCGCGTTGTGGCCACGCAACAACAGATAGATAGAAAACAGCAGCATGAGGTGGAGAGTCAGGCGGGCGATGGACTGCAAAATCGGTGACGGCGGTGGGGCCAGGTCCATCTCCACTTGCCGCAGCTTGCCTTTTTTCCCTAACCGTATCATGGCAAAAACTGCCAGCGCGGCCACGCTAAAGACCGTAATTTCTCCCATCGTATCGTAGCCGCGAAAATCGACGACGATGACGTTCACCGCATTCCGCCCCCCGGCAAGCATGTAACTACTCGACAAGTAAAACGGAGAGACCATCGAAGAATGGAGTTGTCCGACGTTGGCGGCAAGTAACAACAGGGCGACGACGAGCCCACTCCCCACGCTAATGGCAATATTCAACAGTTGTTGACCCGAGGGCGTCGCGCTTTTCTCGATCGGCGAGAGGAAACGGAAGACCAAAAGAAACAGCACCAAACCGACGGACTCTACCAGGATCTGGGTTAACGCCAAATCCGGAGCGCTAAAGAGAACAAAGAAGATTGACACCAAAGCGCCGATAAGACCAAGCGAGAGGATAAGAGGGACACGAGAACGGAACAGGCAGCAAGCGACTCCACCCGTGGCCATAAGCACAGCCAGACCAGTTTCATAATGTTCGGCTGGCACCAGGTCTGGGTTCAGTGACGAGACTTGAAAGAACCACCAGAGGGGGATGCCAGCGCCAACGATCAGGACCACCATAATGTAGCGCACGTAATCAGTGAGCAGACCTGTCATATGGCCGGTGCGGAGTCCTATTGCTAAACGGTTCAATCCCGCGATGGCGTCATCATAGCCTCGGTGCAATGAGTAAGGCGCCTGCAAAACTCGTACCCGCTCAAGAAAGGTGCCACGCCAGAGAAACGCCAGCCCGCCAATGCCGACTGTCAGAGCGCTGAGACCAAGGGCAGGAGTCCAGCCATGCCACAGAGCGAGATGAGCGTGGGCTGTCGTCGTGGACTGTCCAAGCACGGTAGCCAGCGCCGGGGCTATCAATATACCGGCCGTTCTCGGCAACAAACCGAAAAGGAGCGCCAGACCGCTCAACAGTATGATGGGCGCGAGCATCCCGGTTGGCGGCTCATGGGCATGAAGTCGGGACCGGGCTGGATCAAAGAACGTTCCATAAACGAGCAGAAATGAATAGAGAAACGTCAGACAGCTTGCTGCCACTGCTAGCCCCAGGAGCAGAGTGTTGCTCTCCAGTAGGGATTCATAAAAGAGTTCCTTGCTCACAAACCCGCCCAGTGGTGCCAGCCCAGCCATTGACAGCGCGGCGAGCGTTGCCGCAACAGCAGTGACAGGCATGGTTGTCCGTAGTCCACCCAACTCCCGGAGGTTTCTACTCCCGGTCTCATGCTCGACCGCACCGGCGGTCAGGAACAATGCCCCTTTGAAGGCGGCATGATTGACAATGTGCAAGAATGCTGCCAGCAGCGCCGTTTCTGTGCGCGTGCTAAGCAGCAGCATAATGAGCCCGAGCTGACTCACGGTTGAATACGCCAGTAGCGCTTTCAAATCAGTCTGTTTGCAGGCGATTACTCCACCCCAGACGAGCGTTATCGCTCCGACACTGCTGACCGTGGAAGACCAAAGAGGATCTTCTGCAAACAAGGGTGACAGGCGGGCGACCAGGTAGAGGCCAGCTTTGACCATGGTGGCGGCGTGCAGATACGCACTGACTGGGGTTGGGGCTTCCATCGCTGCGGGCAACCAAATGTGGAAAGGAAACTGCGCCGATTTGGTGAAAGCCCCAGCAAGAAAACACGCTCCGGCGAGAGTAGACAACTGGGTGTTGCTCGCCAGAAGCGTCGAGATTTCTAGGGTGTGGTGCTGAGTGAAGATTTGCAAGATTCCCAGGAGCATGACCAAGCCCCCACCGGCGGTCAGCAAGAGAGACTTGGTCGCCCCCTCACAAGCTGCCGGGTGTTGCGAGCGAAAGCCGATGAGTAGAAATGAGGCAATACTGGTCAGCTCCCAAAATACCGCCAGCAGGATGAGATTGTCGGCCAGAACGACACCCATCATGGCGCCGTTAAAGAACAGCAGCAGGCGGTAAAGACGGATGAGATGCGGGTCGTCGCGGAGATAGGAGCCAGTATAGACGAAAATCAGTAGCCCTACTCCGGCGATGAGGAGGGCGAACAGCCAGCTCAGGCCGTCGAGGACAAGACTGAGCTGAAGACCCAAATCAGGCAGCCAAGTCCAAGAACAGAGCAGTCTTTCTCCATCCCGGACTGCTGGCCATAAGTGAAACAGGGAAAAAATCTGGGCGACCGACACTCCCACGGCGCCGTATTTGGCTGAAGAGTGTCCTACCTGCGCCGGCAAAGGTAGAAGGGCACCCAACAGCGGCAGCAGGGGTAGGCCGCTCAGGAGTAAGGGATGCACGGGGACCGTAGGTCGCTATAGTTGCTGTGACTCGTGTCGGAGTTTCGCCAACAGGGCGAGAGAAGTCTTCTTGCGCTCTTTGAGATCTTCACGAAAGTGCCAGTCTCGTGTATGGCGGATTTCTTCGTGCAGGCCCGGGAGCTCTTCTTCTAACAGATGAATGATGAGCGAGCGTTCGTTTTCAGTGAGGTCGACAAAAGACTTCGCATCTTGCATGTACAGCTCCCCCCCCACTCTATCAGGAACGAGTGGCTATATGACAGAAACTCGTGCCCTTCGTCAAGGAGGGGGATTGTTACACCTAAAACGCTTGACAGGATGGGAGGACAAGCATAGCTTGCCCGTCGCCCTGCCTCCAGAGCTTAGGTCAGGACCGGCTTTAAGTGGCGGGCATCACTAAGGAGGATCTCCGAGCCATGTTGCCCCGCACC
>CAZAYE010000372.1:0-4609 GCA_964489255.1 uncultured Enterobacteriaceae bacterium | reverse complement strand
TATCGGCGTGGCCTATGTGTTTGGGAAAGAAAAGAGGCCGGAAGAAGAGTAGGGATCACCTCTCAATGGCACAGCCCATCAAGCTCTACCTGATCCGCCATGGCCGTGCGAGCGCTGGGTTTGCTGAGGCGCGGGACCCCGGTCTGGACAATGTTGGGCGAGCGCAGGCGCAAGCCATGGCCAAGGAGCTGGGTCCGTTCGGCCCGCTGCTGCTGGTGACCAGCCCGCTAAGGCGTGCCCGCGAAACAGCAGTGCCTCTCGCAACTCTCTGGGGTGTGAAGTTCACGGTCGAGCCGGGCGTGGCCGAAATACCCTCGCCGACCGAGGATCTCCAAGCACGCGCGACCTGGCTGCGTCAAGCTATGCGGGGCCGCTGGAGCGATCTGCCCGCGGCCTATCAGGCCTGGCGGGACGGGGTCGCTGCATCCTTGATAGCGCTCAGGACCACGACCGTTGTCATAAGTCATTTTGTTGCCATCAACGCTGCTGTGAGCGTGGCAACAGGCGACGACCGTATGATCTGCTTTGAACCCGACCACTGTTCCTGCACTGTGTTGGAGCTGGTGGACGGCACGTTTCGTGTTGCCAAACTCGGACGCCAGCGCGAAACCCAGATCCTCTAACCGACTATCCTATCTATGCCCTTGCGCTATGCGGCGGGGAGTGCTTGAACCAAGGTAGCAAGAAAAGCCTAACCGGCGCAGAGCCACGGGTCACATTAGGGGGGTCCCGATGACTGCAACCGCAGCTGTATCCTTGACAACGGAGGCCGTGCCCGTTCTCGACCAGCACCGCTTCGAGGAGGCTAGGCTCGAACACTACATGCTCGAACATGTTGACGGCTTCACCGCACCGCTGACAGTCGCGCAGACCCAGGGTGGCATGTCCAACCCGACCTTCATTCTGACCGACGGGGCTGGCCAGCGCTACGTGATGCGCAAGAAGCCGCCAGGCAAGCTGCTACCCTCGGCGCATGCAGTCGACCGGGAATTCCGGGTGATTTCGGCGCTGTGGCCGACGGAGGTGCCAGTGGCGAAAGCGCGGATTTTATGCGAGGACCCGTCCATCATCGGCACCCCTTTCTACCTCATGGACTTCATCGAGGGGCGTGTGCTGCGCACCTATTCACTACCGGATATGGAGCCAGCGGAACGACACGCGACCTATGAGGCGATGATCGACGCGCTGGCAAAGCTCCACAGGGTGGATTACCGAACGGTGGGTCTTGAAGGGTATGGGCGGGTGGGCGGCTATATGGCTCGCCAGGTCAGCCGTTGGTCGCAGCAGTACGAGGCCAGCAAGACCGACGACGTGCTGGAGATGGACAAGCTCATGGCCTGGCTGCCGGAGCATCTACCGGACGATAGCGAGACAACCATTGCTCATGGCGACTATCGGCTGGAGAATCTGATTTTCCACCCGACCGAGCCGCGCGTCCTGGCCGTGATCGATTGGGAACTGAGCACGTTGGGCGCGTCGCTTGCGGATTTGGCCTATAACTGCCTGCCTTATTATGTCCCGGATATAGATCGAGGCGATATCACCCGTCTCGATTATGCCAGCTACGGGATCCCCTCCGAGGAAGAGTATGTCGCCCGCTATTGCGCGCAAACGGGTCGAAGGAAGATCGAGTATTGGAATTTCTATATAGTGTTCTCGCTGTTCCGGCTGGCCGCGATTGCCCAGGGTGTCTACAAGCGCGGGCTCGATGGCAATGCGAGCTCGCCCTACGCGCTCACCCGTGGCGAAAAATGTCGCCAGCTTGCGACTGTCGCCTGGGCCCTGGTGGAGAGGGGGTTCTAAGGGCCGCTGCATCACACAATCTCATACCAGTTTGCATTCCATAATGTAGGGGTCCGATTTATCGGACCCAAAAAAGGGCTTGATAAATCAAGCCCCTACCAATTTTTGCCAGAATCAGAGTTACTCCATGGAACGCAACTTGGTATCAGATCGGCTGCCTCATCCTCCTCAGGAGTGCATCTTCTCTATCAGCCAGTCGTCCTGCACCTCTGGCGGTGGGATTTCATGCCACTCCATATGTTCCCGCAGAGAGTCGAGAATTGCCCGGGCGTGGTCGATAAAATCCGGCACCACCAGCACCACCACGGTGGCCTTTTTCTTATCGACTGTACGAACAATGCCTATCCCTTCGTAGGATTCGAAGACGAATTTGATCAGCGCAATGTCTTCCCGCTGGATACGGAGGTAGATCTCGATGAGGTCCGCTGGTCGTGTCTCGTCCACCGTAACCACCTGGGCTGTCACTTTTCCTCGCCTTTGCGCTCGCTGACTGACGCTTCGCTTGGCTCCTCTGCGGCCTTGCGCCTCGTAGCCCCGACATACGCTGCAATTAACTCAGTAAGGTCAACGGGTGGTTCGGTTTCCCGAATCTTTCCACCCGGTGGAATCAGCTGGTCCGATCCGCCCAGGGAGATGGCCAGGTATTGTTCGCCGATAAGCCCCTTGGTTCTGATCGAGGCAATGGCGTCCTCCTGAAGTTGTAGGTCCCGCCGCAGTTTGAGCTTCACGCGGGCACGGTAGTGATCCAGATGGACCTCCTCTACCCGCCCTACTTGCACCCCGGCCACCTGCACGGTTGACCCCGGTTTGAGCCCACCTGCGGTAGGGAAGTCTACGTACACTTCATACCCCCAGTCCCGACGCCACTCCGCCTCACCCAGGCGGACAAAGAGATAGGCGAGGGCAAGGCTGCCAAGGAGAAGGAAAAACATCACGCTCACTTCTGTGCCAAACTTTCTCATCATACTGATAGGTGGTAGGTTATGGGTGGTAGGTGATAGGTCATAGGTGATAGGTCATAGGTGATAAGTAACCTATTTACCTACATCCTACACCCTATGACCTACGTCCTACACCCTGTGTCCTATGTCCCAGCCCTTTGCTCCCTAGGGCTGCTCTACGGCTGCTCACTCATCTCTTGGGCAATGTACGGTGCCGCCTCCATCAGTACCTCCTGGAGAACCTGACGCAGGGGTTTACCGGGGTCTTCGAGCTTGGCGACCAGCGCGCAGAGCACGACGAAGTAGCGCTCTTTGCTCTCAAGCCGCATATCCTTAAGCCTTTCCTCCATCGCCTGTTGAAAGCGCCGGTGAGTGGCAGCAATCTGTTTGTCCGTGTCTTTGGCGATTAGCCCTTGGTCTGTGGGCATAAAAGACCCCTCTTTGTTCTAAGCATAAAAAGCTTCGCAGTTGAGGAGGATCAAGTCCAGCACCTCCCGCATGGTGGGTGTGCCCCTCTCTCCCTCTCACAGCTCCAGGGCGCTGGCGGTGCCAACGATGGTCTTGGTGCTGTCGTCTTTTTCACACCACACGTCTGCGATCGCCCGGGTGACGTTGTCCTCAGGCACGCGCTCGCGGATCACGCCGCCGATTGTGAACGGCTCGTTGGGCCAAAGGACGTTCACCAGCTTCACGTCCAGGTGCCCGCCCAGGTACCACCCCTTGCCAAAGCGATTGGTCATGAGCTGGGAGAGGAAGCAGAGCGACATCGGCCCACCGATGACCACGTCTTTAAACCCCCAGGCACGGGCCGCCTCAAGGTCGTTGTGGTAGTTCTTGGGGCCGGCGTAGAACGCCCGGCACATCTCCAGAGTTACAGCCTTGTGCAGGGGTGGGATCTCCTCGCCGCTGGTGACAGGAGAAGGGCTGGTCTTGGCCTGGGAGGGTTTGAGCTTGGCCTCGCCCTGGCTTTGGTCTAGGAGAAAGCTCTGATGGTGGACACCGTAGGCCAGGGGAAGACCCTGCGCATCGCTCAGCTTCACGGTGAGGGCTACATATTCCCGCCCACGTTTGTGGTAGCGATCCGTGATAGTGGCCGTGGCGGTCGCCTTCTCTCCGGGGCGCAACACCCCGGACAGGGTCCACTCCTGGCGGGTGTAGAGAGTACCGAACTTGTTGTCGAACATCCAGCCCTGGAACATGGTGCTGACGGAGTGAAAGATGAGGGCCGGTGCCACTGGCCCGCCAAAAGGGGAGTCTTCCCTATACCAGGGGTGGTTGTCCAACACCCCATCGACATACCCGCGGATACGTTCGGGCGAGGCGATAAACTCTAACGGCCCAAACTTTTTCCCCACATAAATCTCGGTTGCCATAGGGTACCCTCCTTGTGTGCTGACTTTAGTGGATTGTCGCGCCCAGACGGTGTGTTTGTCAAGATGAGGCGCACGGCCATAGGGTCTTTTCGTTCCTGTGATCCTGGGTGACTGGGGGCGTTTTCCTTGCTAAAGAGGGGCAGGGGGAGTAAGGGGATAGTCCGAATTGTGGGTTTGAGAACCCGATTAGGCGAAGAGTTAAAGGCGGATCGGGCCGTAGTTTCTCAGGAAAGGAAGAAGGCAATAAGAAATGGTTGCGGAAAGGATGAGGTATCGGTGGTGGGTACTAGTCAATACCTTTCTGGTATCCACCATCGCTTTCGGTATGGGATGGACTTATATAGTCATGATTGTCTCTCAGGTCCTGGCGGATCTTGGCCTGACCAGGGTTGACTGGGGAACCATTTGGTCGGCAGTTTCCCTAGGGACCTTGCTTTTTGCCATTATCGGCGGAGCCTTGGGCGATCGCTTTGGCATCAGGCTTATTGTGGG
>CAZAYE010000371.1:0-4617 GCA_964489255.1 uncultured Enterobacteriaceae bacterium | reverse complement strand
GGTCATCATTGGTCATTAGCAACCCCCGAAACTTTGTTCCGGCGGGAAGCCCCCGCTGCGAGTGCAAACTGGCGTCTAACGCACTTTGGGTCTCAGTCCGTACTGCTGTACGCATACGTAGAAGACTCGTTCCTCTGATAGTCTTCGGTGTCGGGTTGCCTCCATCGTAGAATCCTTCGTGAGGCTTAAGGGGAGCATTGGCGCAGGTGTGTTCCAGGCATCGTCTGTTGTTCTTATTTGCGAAGCCAGCTTGATCCTCAAAGAGCAGGTCCCACACACCATGAGGAGCAGGGGCGCCGAATCGACGCTTGTCATTCCGGAACTCAGGCTCGCTTTTGCAGGTATACGCCGAAAGCGGAAGTGGGCGAGCTGCTTCCAGGTACAGATTGGGAAAACAGATCACGTCATTGACAAAGAGCCGACGGAAGAGAGAATCTGACTGGCCGCCACCGAGCAGGAAAGCTTCCGCTAGCATGCCGCGCAAAGCGCTACCAGGAATGTAGTCAAGCGAATCTATCTCATTGCCCATGGCGGGCTGCTCGCTAAAGCAACAGGGAGTTTCTAGAGTGGCATGAACCTCACGGAACGGCATGGTCGATAATCTCCAGAAATAACTCATCAAGCGCCTGCAGGGCTGCTTTATTGCTGTTAGCGACGCGCTCGCTTATCTCGAACCGACAACGACCCCATCCCCGTCGCCTACGACTCCCAACACGACGTGTGAACAGTAACGACATTATTAACCAACCTAACAGATGGTCCTCTGACATCACGCTAGAGGAAGAACTTGCAGTAAACGTAGCGGGTCGAGAGAGCGGCTCAACTCGTCCCACCCACACAGATCGCGGACGGACAGCCTCAAGGCTGAACAAATGATCTTCTGCAGCTCGTCTGGTTTTGTCGTCGATAGACGCATGCGCGCTAATCGCTTGATCTCGCCAAGCCAACCGCAGATGGCCTTTTGTGTCAACGTTTTCTACTTCATCTTTGTAGTCCTTGTCGTCATAACCTGCTGGGGAAAACCACCATCCACCGCCATTGGCAGGTGAACCAAACAAAGCGCAGAGGACACAAAGCGGCCGTTGGCGAAAGGCACAGAATTCTTCCACGTGGACCCCTGTCAGCAAACGTTCCATCGCGTGCCAATCTTTTTGTCCTTCACAAATACTGTCCCATTTACCTAACCGCTGAAGCAACGTGACACAGCTATCTCGCACCAGCCCCTTGATTTCGCTGCCGGGAAGAAAAGCGAAGCCTTCGTGATCGCGCACTACATACTCATCAATGACTCCCGGCAACCCGACTCCGCTACCCACATGTACGTCACCAAAAAGATACAACCGATAAGAAATAGGCTCAGGCATTTTCTTCCTCTTCACTTTCGAGTTCGGCTAACTCTAGAGCGTCTATGAGGGGGGTGACTGCTCCCTCATTCCCTTCCCAGAAGAAGTCTTGGCCTTCTTTACACCCCAAAGCTCGTAGAGGGGAGAAGATATCTTTTACCGCCCGTAGTGGTAGTCCAAAGAGGACGAACCAGAAGGCTTCCTTTCCGGCTCTTCTGCCGTTAAACAGCTCACGATAAAGGAACTTTCGCTTACTCCGCGGAACAAGCCTCCTAAATGCTTTTGCCAGTAGCCTCAGTTGCCCGAATTGTTCTACTGTGTAGGGACGTGCGGTGAGTGAAGTCCATTCTTTGAATACCTCCTCCGGCTCTTGAGGTTTCTCGTCTATGAGGAAGGCCTCCCGCAAGTCATCAAGTGGTTGCACGGTGGCGGTAGTGATAACAGCAAAGTCAATCGTACCACCCTGCCTGATGGCATTTTCATTGCGCCGCAATCCTCGCTTTGCAGATGTCCGCAGTTCACCAGCGAAACGACGTAAAGCAGAAATAGGAAAACTGCTTTTCGCTATGGCGACGCCGGCAGAAAGGGTCAGCCGCCATTGTTCCTCATCATCTCCGGGAAAAAGCCATTCCCTTACTTGGGGCTGCCGGCGAAAGATGGAAATAACCTGTCGTACGGTAGGATAGAGCACGCCGTTGCCTGACAGTAAACAAAACTGCTTACAGAGTTCTTCAGCAAAGGCGATGGCATGCTCTGCTCTTACTAGAACGGCAAGATCATCTCCAGCAAGGATAATTGGGATGATGAGGAAGCCAGCGGCCTCTTTCGTTGAAAAAAGTTTTCATCCCGGCCTTGTTTGCCGCGAGAGCGACAGCAGTTAAAATCAACCGATAGAGTTGTTCAGAGAAATTCTTATACACATCTGGATTGTCTATGGCTTCTAACATCTGCCCGAAAGCGTTGCCATCTGCCATGACTAGTCCAACGTACCGCCCTTCTCCTTCCCTCTCCCATAGATCTTCTGTTTGATAAGGAAGTCTGTATCCACCGCGAATTTCTGCCATAGCAAGCTGGTGTTTGAGGTAGCGGTCGAAAACGGGAGGTTTCCGCACGGCCTTCCATCGGACATGCGCAGCATACGACATCATTCGGTACTCATCCTCCCCTAGCGGTTTTCGGTCAGACGCTGCCTGCGACGGTAGCAAGTCGCACCGACGATCATAAGAGCTAGTCAGCAGGGCCTCTCCCTCTGGTCCGAATGTTTGTCTCCCGTTCTTTTCTGTCTGTACCTTGCCAAAAGCTGTATGTATTGCTCTCTGAAAATCTGCGCTGCCACTGCAGGGTTCGTAAGCAGTTGTGATCGTCGCTTCGCCTTTACTTAGACCTCGGAAAATTCTCTCAATATTGGCGCAAACCTGGTCGGGCTGGACCTCAGTACTATCCTGGAGCAGTGCTACAATCTGCCCTCCTAGCCAACGTAAGACCTTAATATTGTTTTTCTTCAGATCCTTCTTCACTTGTTCGGCTGCCTGATCCAAAAGGGCCGAAGCTCCACGAATTGCTCGCAGACGACTCGAGCCGAAGACATAATCCTGAATGTGGTCTACATCCCCTACAATGAGAAACTGGCTCATCCGTCTTGTCCTTTTCTTGCCCTCTTAGGACTGTCAGTCTTCCATGCCTAGGGAGATATGCTGGCAGTCGAGAAAAGAACAGCACGCAAATTGTCCAGAATTTGGATAGCTACAGGCATTTCCCACACAACAGAGTTATTGTCAAGAGAAATGGAGAATGAGCGAGCAGCTATCAGAGGTTAGCGGATTAGGGAGGATATTGGTCCCGTTTACCTATTATGAAGACTGCGGTGTCGTTCGCCCTTCGCTTACGCCAGCTCAGGACGAACAGAGCCTTCTACCAGCCTCTTGCAACCGATACCGCCCCAGCCCAAAAGCTGTCCCGGCACCAATATGCAGATATTCCCCCATACGGAGGAATGGCAGAAATTCAGCGAGCTGGCCAGCAACAGTAATGGTGCCAACATAGCCGTGTAAGGGAAGTTTCCGCTGCTGTCGGTTCGAGTACCGCTCAAGCGGTTGGAAGGAAAGCGCTCGTTTGACAACGCGCACGTCACGCGCTTGCGCTCGTAACCGCTCATCATGTTCCCAGGCACATCCGCAATGAAAAAAAGAGAGGGCTTCGATCCGACCAAGCAGCAGGTCCATCAACGGCGCAAACTCAATGTCCGTTTCCTCTTGGTCATAGCTGCCGTATTTCTTCATCCGCAGCGGGGTGAGAAATTCGAGCGTCACCTGCGAAAGTTCCTCGTCTCCAGCCCTAGGCGAGGACTCCAAGGTAAGAGCACGAAAGCCATCTTTGAGGATGTTTTCGTCTGCACTGAAAACCAGCGAGCCATCGACCGTACTTCCATCTGTGACCGTTCGCAAGCGATACGGGACACGCGCCCGCCCCAGGCCGTGCTGTCCCATGCTCTGTAGCACGTAGATAAAATACGGGAGGAAATCGATGGCCTTGCCTACCAGTATGAGCCCGAGTTCTAACTCAGCGTCTCCAGTGTACGTCAGCGGCACTTCGAGAACGTACGGTCGCGGAGCTTGGCGAAATCGTTTCTGCAATGTCTCTGCAATGTGAGGCGGCGGAGGCGTTTCAAAAATGTAGGGGTACGAGCAGCGCTGCAGCAGGAGGCAGCCCTGACACTCTGGAGCACCAGTAATGCAGACTACGCGCCGGAAAGACGAGGCAAACACCCCACGGAAGGTCGATCCGAGATATTGCGGGAGAGCCTCTCTTCCTCTGCCCAGTTGTAAAGACAAGAGGAATCGATACACCCTGAGATTAGGGAAAGCATGATCACTAGGAGTTGTCACGGGCATTTTCTCGCTTACTCCCGCCCTGGGCCGTTGCTGGCAACGATTGCGTTTGGCTCCGTAATAGCACGTGCGGACTCCTCATTTCAGGACTGGACTGAGGACAAACTCCTTGAGGGGAAGGGGAAATTTTGTCGCCCTCCCCATCAGTGTCTGCCAAAGTTCATTTCTCGCTCCTTGGTCACATCGAGACGGACGAAGATTGCCGCTTCACCACTTTTGTTCACCGCCTCTACCACCGCTTTGCCTTGCTCCTCTTGGATATCTCCGGCCACGACCTTCCCGCCTTCGGCGGCAAACACTCGTATGTGAGCCGCACCGATGCCACTGGCACCGCCGGAAATGAGCGCCACTTTGCCTGCGAGACGTCCCGCCATGACGAGCCTCCT
>CAZAYE010000370.1:0-4644 GCA_964489255.1 uncultured Enterobacteriaceae bacterium | reverse complement strand
GTCCTTAGTCTCAACGATGACGGCGCCGGCGATGGAGTTGCGCCCTTGCAGCGTGGTCTGTGGGCCACGGAACACCTCCACGCGCTCTACATCCCACAGGGTCGTTTGGCCAAAGATGAACTCATTGTAGGTGAGGGGCCGTCCGTCGAGCTGAGTCGTGACACGCGGCCTGGTGCCGGCGATGAAAGCGACCACGCCTTCCGCCGGTCCCGTGGTGTCGGAACCACGGATCGTGGGTGCGAAGTTGCCGGTCCCGGTGTCGAGCACGTTCGGCAGACGGCCCAAGGCGTCGTCCAGCGTAGCGATGCCGGGATGTTCCTCGAGGTCCTCGCCCGTTAGCACGCTGGCGCTTGTAGCCGTATCTTGCAGCGTTCGCAGGGTCTTTTCGCCCGTCACGGTGGTCGGTTCGAGCTGAAACCTGTCTCCCTCCGTGGCGATGCGCTCCAGCGTCACTGTATTTGTACTGGTGAAGCGGTAGGTGAATCCCGTGCCGGCTAAAAGTTTTTCCAGGGCTTGATCGGCCGTGAAGGAGCCGGATAGAGGTTGGGATGCACCAGGGATAGTGTCGGCAGTCGGCCGGATTACCTGGATGCCGGTGGTGGCGGTGAAATCGGCAAGCGCGGCAAACAGCGGCTTCGCGGGAACGTTGAAAGTGTAGGTCCGGTCGGCCTGAGCGAGCTGTGGCGATGTCGCTTGTTGCACGGCATCGCGCCCTGTCTGCGCGCGGACGTCTGCCCCAACTGCCATCACCACTATTATGAGTGCAGCGAACGGGACCCTATGCCGCAGCCGTTTTGTCCCCTTCATCCTTCTTCTCCTGAGGCTTTGCCCACACCGCTTTCCTTGACATCCCCTCACCCTAGTCTTCTCCCCAAGAGGAACGGAAATGGTCTGCTAGTTCCGACTCTGGACAGTGGCGAGCGGACCCTCTTGGCTCACCCAACGGCTCGCTTCCTCACGCCAGCGGATGGCGCGGGAAAAATAGTCCTTGGCAACGTCCGGGCTGGACCGTAGTTCTTGTCGCATAGCCAGTATCAAATATTGCAAAGCGATGACGATTGCCGTTCTGCTGTGCGGCGTTTGCCTATGTTTTTCTTCCAGCCAGATTGTGGCTTCGAGAATCACCTCGATGGGACACGGTGCTGTCTGGCGGCACAGTTCCCAGGCTTTGCGTACTAAGGGATCACGAAACATCTCCACCTCCAGTCAAAAAAGACCCTGTGTACCATGGTTCTTCATGGCTCTGGGTTGGACAGCCCATTGGGCGTTCACGCGGAACGACAAATTCCTGCAGGCCCCGGATGCAAGGAGGGAAGCATCCGGGGCTACGTGCAGAAGCCGAGGGACAGGCTTCTGCTACTTTTGCGTTTTCTTTCGTTCTCTCCTTCAGGGGGTAGCCGACAAAAAAAAGCCCGCAAGGAAACTCTCCTTCCGGGCTCTGAGCTTGCTGCTTCTGGCCTTCAATGCTTGGTTAAAGCTATTTGAAAATGAATTTCAATTTCAATTAAACTTTATCCTGCTCATGCAGGTCTGTCAAGCGAACGAGTTCTCTGGAAGTAAGCGTCCGCTGCATCGACTCGACATTATTGGATTCTACTCCCTTGACTAGGAGGCATCACCGACCTGGGCTTTCAGGAGATGCCCTATTTTCGGGAACCGAAGCCCGTCCGCGCGACCAGCAAAATAGCGGGCATTCGCCTCCTCTGGCCCAAAGTCCCATACTTGCGCAAAGCCTAGCTCCCTCACCCGCGCCGCCAGCCTAGCGGGCTCGAAAAGACTGCGCACCGGTTCGCCCCGGGCGGCCCCAAGAGCTTTGATTATCGCCAACATCTGCCGCTCCTCTTCGTCAAGGAGCGCTTCCGGCACCGGATACTCGAACACAATCTCGCTGCCGGGGGCCGTGGAGGCAACCTGTTGTAAAGTCTGGAAGATCGTCTCTTCGGTGAGAAACCAAGTGACGCCCAGCCAGGAGAAAAAAGCCGGTTCCTCGGGGTGATATCCCTCTGCGTACAGAGCTTCCGCCACTGATTGCTTCTCAAAATCGAGGGGGGTGAAGGTGAGGTGGGGCGGTAGCTCAACGTGCAACTCGCGTAGGCGTGCCTGTTTCCAGTGCTGCGTGGCGGGGTAGTCTACTTCAAAGACCCGCAATACCCTGGCCAGGTCCCGTCTGCGGTAGGCGAACGAATCGAGGCCGGCCCCCAGGATCACATACTGCGAGACTCCACGGTCGATCGCCTTGCCCAGTTCATCCTCGGTGTACCGACTCCGCAACGTCACGCCCGCTCGCGTATACCGGAGCAGAGACTGCACGAGAGCCAGGGGGAATCTCTGGGCGAGTTCTGCTTGCAGAGCATTGAGGGCGGCCCGGAGTGCCGCTTCATGCTCAACCCCGCTGAATCCCAGCGCGAGATCATCCGTGAGAATTTTCGGCTCACCGTCCAGAAGCAAATGCGCCGCGCGCAGCATGGCAGCCACAGCGGCTGTGGCACTCGGGCGTCCTTCCTCCATACGATACCTCCTGTACTTTTTGAACCCTTTCGAAGCAGGTCTCTGCCTGCGCTATTGAACACTACTTGTGCGACCCCTAATATCAAGCTCTGCGTGAACACCGCAGAATTCACCAATAGTGTGAAAACACTGGCGACGCGGACGACAACCGATGTAAACAGTTGCCGTATGCGTGCAGAAGACATCGCTGCGTTCTCCTTATCCCTGTGCTTGTCCTTACCCCCCTTCTCGACTACATATGCTTCCGATGGCGGGAGGTTTGCTTCCGTTCATTCTGGAGCTGCCGGCGGTACTCCTGGCCGGGAGGCCAGTAGCCCGCTGCTATTCAGGTTCTTGTGGAATACCTCTGAGAGATCCTTTCGTTCCGATTGAACATCTTGCCCCCGCTCTCTATATTCCCCCTGATGAGTACCAGCACGTTTGACACGCACGCCTACGTCAAGAAACTCAAGGCCGCCGGCGTACCTGAGGAGCAGGCCGAAGTACAGGCGCAGGCAATCGCTGATTTGATTACTGATAGGCTTGTGACAAAAGAAGACCTGGAACGCAGCCTGAAAGAATTAGAATATCGCCTCGTCATTCGCTTGGGGAGCATGACCGTTGTGGCTATTGGTGTCAGCGCTACCCTCGTGAAGTTGTTGTAAATTGCCTTCAACCTTCCCTCACTTCTCACGATGAGTTTTCTGCACCTACTCTTTCCCGCTTGGTGATCACGCCAATGGTCGTCACGCCTGCTGCACGACAGTCATCCATCACGTCCACCACACGGCCATAGGGCAACGTGCGGTCTGCCTCCAGAAAGATGGTCTTGTCCGCGCGGCTCTCGTAGATGCTTTTTAACT
This sequence comes from uncultured Enterobacteriaceae bacterium, assembly GCA_964489255.1. Taxonomy (GTDB): domain Bacteria; phylum Desulfobacterota; class Binatia; order Bin18; family Bin18; genus CAZAYE01. The sequence continues at coordinate 1,294 of CAZAYE010000370.1, read as the reverse complement.
GCGTGACTAACGCCTCGGGTAGAATGCTCTCACCGTTAAGGAGCAGGAGCCCGTCAGCCGCAATGGTGAGCGTTAGCTGCGAGAGATCTTTTGTCTCGCGGCTGTTCTCTGCCAACGGTAGTTCGATCGGGACCTCCTGCTTCAGTAACGGCGTCACCACCATGAAGATGACCAACAACACCAACACCACATCCACCAGCGGGGTGACATTGATTTCTGACTTCAAGTCTTCGCTATCGCCAAGCCGCATTGCCATGGGGTTCCTCCGCACGCTCTCTGCTGGCCGAGTGTTGCTTGGTGGTAGAATGGGATTGACGCAGGGCTATCACCGCCAGTTCTTCTGCTGCGCACTCCATCTCGTTCAGCAGCCGAGTGATTCGCTGGGTGAGAGCGTTGAAGAGCCAAACTGCGGGAATCGCGACACCAATACCAAGGGCAGTGGTCACGAGCGCTTCCGCAATACCGGCCGAGACGACTCCGAGTCCGCCCTGGCCTGAAACCGCCATCTGCTGAAAGGCATTGACAATACCTACCACTGTCCCAAACAGCCCGACGAAGGGGGCGGTGGAGCCGACGGTCGCGAGCAAGCCCAATCCCTGCTTGACCGTCGCCCCAGTCATCAGGACCACGCGGCGTACCGTACGGTCATACGCTTCCAGCTGCGTATTGACGTCTGCTCCGCCATTCAGGACTTGAGCTCCGGACGCAATGAGATGAGCAACATGGCTGTGCGGATACTTTTCTGCCTGGGAGGCCGCGACTGCGTATCCCTGCGTTTGTACAGCCTCGTGCCAGACGCGAAGAAACCGGGCTGAGGCTTTGGCCGCACGCCGCAGCGCCAACCATTTCTCTACGGCAACGCTGAGAGACAACAGCGACATCCCCACCAGCACAAGGACAACACTCTTGGCGAGTGGCCCCGTCGCCTGCCACAGCTCGGTGAGAGAAAACTGCATTGTACTTTTCCTTTCGTTCTGCACGCCACCTTATTTCAAGACGAAGCGGATCGGGACCTCGAGAATCACCCGTACCGACCGGTGATGGTGGTCTCGGGCAGGACGGAAGCGCCATTGCCGTAACGCTCGCATGGCGGCCTCATCTAAGAACGGAATGGATTGCAAAACTTTGATGTTGTCTTCTATGCGCCCGTCGTGATCGAGAATCGCCTCCAACACCACCAATCCCTCGATGCCCTGCCGCCGCGCTGACTGCGGATATTCAGGCACGACGCGGGTGAGGAGGACTGGCGGGTTCGCTACCTGGTTGACCAGCAAGGGCTCTGTGCCCCGACCGC
>CAZAYE010000369.1:704-4645 GCA_964489255.1 uncultured Enterobacteriaceae bacterium | reverse complement strand
TATCGTGTGCTCACCCTTCGACAGGCTCAGGGCGAGCGGATAAGCTTTTAAGGTTTCATGAGGTAACCGTTCATGCTGAGCCTGTCGAAGCATGAACTGCTTTTGGCAGCGGCTCATGCGGTTTCTTTTCTATAAAGACGATGCTGTATTTCGCCAAGGGCAGTGCGCAATGCCTCAGTACCGCCGAAGCGCTGGATCACACCGGGCGCTTGTCCCATCTCCCGGAACGGCGATAGGCGAAAAACATCTGGACTTGCCATCTCAGTAACGCCACCAAGCCGGTACTTATCGAGCAAAGCTAGAATCACTTCACGCGCTTTCGGATCGTGCTTCTCCAGAAAGCGTTGTTCGTGGTTTAGAAAGGCGTCTGTACGCTCATCACGAGTGCGAATTGATTTGCCAAAGGCGATATGAGCAAGCAAGTCGAACTGATCAGCGTGCGGCTGGGCTAAGACCTCGGCCAATACTTCGATGTGAACACTCTCGGCTTCTAAGGCCTCAAGAAACGGTTCCCGTTTGGCTGGATCAGTCCAGACCTCATGTAGCTTGGCCCAGTCGGGGACATAACCGACTACCCTCTTGCGCGTGTAGTCTAGATACTGCTCTAACGTGAGTTGCTCTCCGCTGCCCTCAACGAGGAACGTTGCCTCGTCAGCAATCGTGACCGTGAGGCCCTGCACTTCTATCTTCCCCACAGGACCAGTTTCAGGCTTCAACTCAATGGCGACACTCTGCATGGTATCAGCAACCGCTTCTACCGACACCTGCCGACGGCGGTAGCCAGCACCCCCTACGGACAGACGAATATTGCCAGCCGGAAGCCGCGTGAAGCGGAAACGGCCATTCCAGTTCGTTCGAAATGGCCCCTGTTGCTCATTGAATCCAATAAGCGCACTGACAGAGGCACCAACGATGAGCGCACCTGAATCAGCATCAACAACTGTTCCTTCAATGGTCGCTGTGCGCGGCCCGGTTACCTGAGCCGGACGCTCTCCAGGTGGACGGTCCCACTCGTCAAAGAGGCGGGTGGCACCGGTGTAGTCGATAATCCGGAACCATTCTTTACCAGTTGTCGTGTCTACGCGTGATCCGCGCCCAATGATCTGTTTGAAAAGGAGAGGCGAAGCGATGGTTTTCATGAATACGATATTACGGCAGGCAGGAACATCGACCCCGGTGGAGAGGAGCTCGGCAGTTGTTGCCACGACTGGTATCTTCTTATCGCTGTCCTGAAAGCTTTCTAACCAGGCTGCGGCTTCCCCTTCTTCAGAAATGATGGGGACAGCGTAGTCGTGATAGCCAAGATCGGCGAACTCGTTCTGCAAAAGACGAGCAACGAGCCGCGCGTGATCCATATCCACACAAAACACCATGGTTTTCTCAGTCGGACCAAAGCGACGCAGTAAGCCAGCAAGGTGCTTGACCATGACCTCGGTCCGATCAGGAAGAGTGATCTCGCGCTCAAACTGTGGTGTCAGGTACAGATCACGCAGATCGGCACCTTCAGGAATGTAGATTTCTGCGCCCTGTGTTTGCGCATCCTGCACGTGTAATCCGTCTCGATCTACCGTCGTGCGTACTCTGTGAACTTTGTAAGTCGCCAGGAAGCCATCCTCGATCCCTTGGCCGAGACTGTACTGGTAGGCGGGCGGGCGCCAAGTGCCTTTGGTCGGGTCGTTCGGATCAATCAGGACCTCTGGCTCTTCACTGCAGAAGTATACGTAGGTGTCGATACTTTCTGACTGCTTCGGGGTTGCAGTCATCCCCAGTTGGATGGCATCCGGAAAGTGCTGGAGAATCTCATTCCACTTGCCAAAGCCGGAACGGTGGCACTCATCGATGATGATAAGACCAAAGAAATCCCGAGGAATGCGTCGGTACAAAGGTTCGTCATCATCGCCAGAATCGAGAGCTTGATAGAGGGCAAAGTAGAGGTCACGGTTGAGGTTTAGCTTGCGGCTCTGAATGATGGCGCGCGGATCGGATTGACCGTCTACGAACGGGGCGAATGTGTTATAGGCTTGATTGCGCAGGACGATACGGTCAGCCAAGAACAAGACAGGCTTTCGCAACCAGCCCGACTTCCTCAGCTTCCAGACGATCTGAAACGCTGTAAATGTCTTTCCCGTCCCTGTGGCCATAGTGAGGAGGATACGTCGCTGGCTGTGCGTAACGCGCTCAAGGACACGGTTGATGGCAACCTCTTGGAAATAGCGGAGTTCCTTGCCGCAGATTGAAGATGGACAGGCAGGTTGGAGCAATGGGTCATTGCCGAAAGTACGGGTTGGGTCCGCAGCAGCCAGTTTAGGTCGGCCAGGCCGTGTATGTTCTTGGTACACTTCCCAGCGACGCAATAAGTCCTCGGGCGAAGGGAATGCTCCCATCACTCGGCTACGGTTGCGGAAGAAATCGAACTCGACGAAACGATGCCCATTGCTGGAGTACGCGAATGGAAGACCGAGCGCCAACGCATAGGCCTTAGCCTGTTCGAGACCAGCATCTGCGGTGTGCGATTCGTCTTTGGCCTCAAGCACGGCAATAGCTAAGGCGTTATGGAGGCGTAGCAGATAGTCAGCACGGCGCGGTTGACGACGGCGTGATTCCTCACCGACGAGATAGATACGGCCTGCGGTGAACGCCTTTCCTTTCAGAAAATAGTGTTCACGTTCAATCTGGCTCTCACCCCACCCTGCTACTCTCAGTTTGGGGTCGATCAGCTTGGCGCGGGTATCGGCTTCGTTTAGCACTGAACCACCTTACCTCACCCTCCGTTCGCCTAGTTCGACAAGTTCACTACAGGCTTCGACACGCTCAGGGCGAACGGGGTAGAAAGCACAGGGCTATGTATAGCCGTTCGTGCCGGGCTTGTCGAAGCACGAACTCTGTATTTTCTACCGCATCGCCACCGCCTTGACTTGGTTATAATCCGTCCACCCTTGCAGAGTCTTGAGAATTCCATCTTGCACGAGCGTTGTCATACCCTGCGTAGCTGCCGCCTTGAACAGCTCCGGCACTTTGGCCCGTGCGTGAATGAGGCCTTTGATCTCATCGGTAGCCACTAAAAGCTCATGCAGCCCGATTCGTCCTTTGTAGCCGGTCTGACGGCAGACTTCACACCCTTTGCCACGAAACAACACCAAGTGTTCATCGTAGGGAATACCAAGCACGGCAAAGGCTTCTTCCCCATATTCGTGAGCCAGGGCATCGTAGTCCTCTTTGCACGGAGGGTATGGTTCTTTGCAGTCCTGGCAAATGGTCCGAGCCAGACGCTGGGCAAGCACCCCTAGTAGAGCATCGGCAAAGTTAAAGGGGTCCATCCCCATTTCCAGCAGCCGCGTGATGGTCTCGACTGCGCTGTTTGTATGCAAAGTGCTGAGCACCAGATGCCCGGTGAGGGAAGCTTCGATGCTGATTTCGGCAGTTTCTTGATCGCGAATCTCGCCGACCATAATGACATCTGGGTCGGCGCGTAAAAACGCGCGCATGGCGGTAGCGAAGTTCAGCCCGATGCGCGGATGGACCTGCACCTGCCGCAAGCCGTACTGGGTGATCTCGACCGGGTCCTCAGCAGTCCAGATCTTGCGATCCGAGGTGTTGATGGTTCCAAGCGCAGAATGCAGAGTAGTGGTCTTGCCGGAGCCGGTGGGACCAACGCACAGAATAATGCCATAGGGTTTCTCCAGCAGGTTTCTCAGTTCCCGCAGGTTACGCTCCGACAGCGCAAGTTGATCAAGTGGCATCGGTTCACTGGCAGAAAGAATACGTAAAACTACATCCTCATTATCTATTCCCGCTGTGGGAACGGTCGCCACTCGGAGCTCAACCTCTCGCTCCGGCAGACGGAACTTGATCTTACCATCCTGCGGCTTGCGATGCTCGGCAATGTCCAACCGGGCCATGACCTTCAGGCGAGAGACCAGTGCCCGGCGATGCCCGGGTTC
>CAZAYE010000369.1:0-694 GCA_964489255.1 uncultured Enterobacteriaceae bacterium | reverse complement strand
ATTCATAGCAGTTCCCATCGACCCGAAAGCGAATCACGGTTTCCTTCTGATCGCCGTACGGTTCGAGGTGAATGTCAGAAGCGCCAGCTTTATAAGCATCAATGATGATCTGATTCGCCAGACGCACGATAGCGCTGTCGTCCTCGTCTACAATCAAATCGGGAAGTTCGACGTCTTGCTCCTGGGTTTCGCTGGCTAATTGACCGAGAATTGTCGAGATGGACTCCGTGCGCGTATTCAGCGCCAGATCCGTCCTGACCGTGTTGATTATCTGCAGGATATCTTCCCGCAGACCAACGACGAACTTGAGCTCCTCCAGCGGGAATATCCGTTTAATGTCCTGAAGTTTTTGGAACGACGAGGGATCGTCAATCAAGATCTCCACTGTATTGTTATGGAGTCGCAGCGGAATCCAGTAGTTGGCTTTGAGATAGTTCACGTTAAGATTTTTCACTAACTCGGGATTCGTCGCTAAGCGCGCCGCCGACTCAAAGAAAGGGCATTTGTAAAAGGCGCTTAAGGATTGGCCGATCTCTTTCTTGCCGATTCGATACTTTTCCATCAACACGGATTCGACCGTCCGTTGCTTCTCCCGCGCTTCAGCAATCGCTACGTCAAGTTCTCGTTCGCTGATAAGGCGAGCGGCAAGGAGTCCATCAAATCTCGTCGGTTTCTTTCTGGCGAGTTGATACTG
>CAZAYE010000368.1:0-4645 GCA_964489255.1 uncultured Enterobacteriaceae bacterium | reverse complement strand
GGCAACAGCTGCGTAAGAAAGAGTTCTGCGGACGGGCTGAATTGGACGACCTCATGGGAGACTTTTCGCCCTGTGTGTCCTTAACGTCTGGAGGTCATTATGGACAGGAAAAAGATCGCGGTAAGGGTGCAGGTCGGCCAAACGCAGCGCGAGCGGATGCGCGTCGTCATGACCCTGGTGTGTCTCGGGGCTTGGCTGCTGGCGTCTGAAGCCAGATCAGGTCCGCTGGCCGATAGAGGATCGAGTAGTCAGCTTCCCCCCGCCCAAGAATTCAATACAGTTGCAGGGATGCCCTATGACGAGGCCGAGGCGATTGTCAAGCGCCATCAACAAGAGCTCATGCAGGTGCCGGGGGTGTATGATGTCGCGGTGGGAAATGAGGGCATACTCGTCGCTGTGTTCGTCTACACTAATGACAAAGGGGAAAAACCAGCCACCCTCCCGCCGGAGATCAAGGCTCTCCCAGCCGCAATTGAGGGCCTGCCGCTCAAGATCAATCCGCTCTATATTCTTCCGCCCCCGCCGGGCGTCATCGTGCTCAAACCTGGTGGGGAACAGGAGCAGGCGGATGCCTGCCCAGCGGGGTACCGTGAAACTCAGGACAAAGGCTGGCGCTTCTGTCTTGACTACGGGCATCCAGAGCCCATCCCTGGCATACTAATGACACCGCCTATTGCAGGGATTCCCTACGAAGAGGCCCTTAAGATCCTGGAGCGTCATCGAGCGGAACTGGAAGCTCTGCCCGGGATTGGCGCCGTCGGCATGGGGGGAACAGGTATCTACATTCAAATAGAAGACCCTTCCGTGCTCCCGAAAGAGATCGAAGGCCTCCCCCTCGAAGTCCATCCCCGGCCAAAAGAGAGGCCGAGGGTCAATTCTCATTCTATGTCAACTCCGGTGCGCCCCGTGGGGGGAGGATTGTGGTGGAGCAACGCAGGGACTTTAGCTGCAGCAGCATGCCACTGCGGAATGTGGCTTATTTTTCCGGCCCATATCTTGCCACAGTGCGAAAGTCCTTCCCCCTGCATTGACTCTTCCGTGGACCAGTGCCTAAACCGCTATTCCATCAATAACTATATTATCCACCAGCCACAGGGTTCTCCAATCGGGCGAGTAGTCAAATGGACACCGCTCACACCAAATACAGCAGTCGTTGATGCAGCTGCGGCCTGGGTGGACAATGACTTCAACCAAGGGAATGGCTCCTTGTGCGTAGATAGGCACATAGAGGGATGGGGGAATTGGACAGGAGATGAGTTCATCCCTACAGTTGGTCAGCAACTGAGAATGGTAAGCAGCCAGTACAGCTCGGGTTCTTCGCATGTTATACCGATAACGGTAAACGAAGTAGATGTACCCCAGTTCGGCGTGGAGTCACAATGTTCCCCTTCTGCGACTGTGAACTATATCCATCAGGTTTTCTTCACGACGAACGGCCGACCCTTCCTGGATGGTGATAGTGGATCGCCAATCGTCACGCTGGATGGCAGAATTGTGGCAATGCATATGTGGTCCTGGCCGCCCGGTTCGCTCTTTTATGGGCAGGGCGGCGGCACTCTGGCCAGGTATGTCAGGGAAGCGGTGGGATTTACTAAGTGGTACGGCACAACCACGTTCCCGTATCATACTCAAGTCTGTCAGTGATGTATCTTAGGGATTGTCACAGAGTGATAGTTTCTGCCAGGCAGCGCTACCTCCCAAATGACATATGGCCGTAATCTCTCAATACGAGACCGAACCCATCGAGCTCACCATCGGTTTGCGGCGGCTTACCTTGCTGCGAGTGAAGGACCTGGAGCGCTGGGTGGATCGAGAGGCGCTCCTGCGTGATGAGGCCGCGGAACCGCCGTATTGGGCGCATTTGTGGACCGGGGCGCTGACGCTCGCACGTTACCTCGAAGAGCGGGTCGAGTGCCGGAATCTGCGGGTCCTCGACCTCGGGTGTGGCCTCGGCCTCACCGGCATCATCGCCGCCCTCAAGGGCGGTCTGGTAACGTTCGCCGACAAGGAACCGGAAGCGCTGGCTTTTGCTACGGCCAACGCGCAGCTAAATGACTGCCCGCTTTTCGAGGCAGAGCTGCTCGACTTTACCCAAGATTTCCTTGACCAACAGTTTCATCTCATCCTCGGTGCTGAGATTCTGTATGATCGACCAACTTTTCCTCGGTTGGTCTCATTTCTTGCTCGCCACTTGAGTCCCAATGGTCGGGCAGTGCTTGCCGATGCGAAACGAACCAATACTGAGGACTTTTATCGTCAGCTCGACCGAGCCAGCCTGAAGTGGACACAAGGGGAAATAAGGGAACGAGAGGAGGGCCTGCCACTGGTTATCAGCGTCGTTACCGTTTACCGGCACGCTGCCTGTTAGATTTAATGGTCAGCCTCACCCGGGCAGCGTCGGCTGAGGTTTTGAGACAGAGAGAATCCTTTCCTGCAAACACTAGAGGGTCAACCGCAATGGACCCCACAGAAAGGAGAACGAAACATGTCAAGGTCGTTTAGTATAAAATTGACCAGCACCCCGAATACCCTCATAGAGAAGGCCAAAAAAGTGGCGGAAGAGAACGACGCTACTTTCAGCGGGGATACAACGTCAGGGAGCTTTACCGGAAGCGGGGTGGAAGGCAGCTATGAGATAACAGGAGATACCGTGACGGTCACTATCTCTAAAAAGCCCTTCTATGCCACATGGTCAATAGTGGAATCTCGGGTGAGAGTGTTCTTTACCTGATCCTTTCCTCTTCGTGTGTTAGTGTGTGAACCAGCTCAAGAAAGATACTAAGGTAACCGATATGCCTGGGCAACCAATCATCGGACCGACCTCTCATTACTACTACTCTCAGCGTCTCAAACTTCACTACGTAGATTGGGGCACTCTTGGAAAGCCGCTCCTGGTGCTTGTGCATGGTGGGCGAGATCACTGCCGCAACTGGGACTGGGTCGCCCAGGCCTTACGGGATGATTACCACATCATTGCCCCTGATCTCCGTGGCCATGGCGACTCAGAGTGGGCGCGGGGCAGCGAGTACGCCATGATTGAGTATGTGGTGGATATCACACAGCTTTTGTCTCAGATTGACACCTTTCCGGTAACACTCATTGGTCACTCTCTCGGTGGCGGCATCGTTCTTCAGTACACGGGTGTGTACCCCGAAAAAGTGAAAAAGGTGGTTGCGATCGAGGGATTAGGTCCACCGCCGCACATGATCCAGCAGCAGCCCAAATATGCCCACGAACGAATGCAGATGTGGATCTCCCAAATGCGAGATCTGGCTGGACGGCTGCCACGTCGCTACAAGGCTTTAGACGAGGCGGTGAAGCGCATGCGCGGGGCTAATCCTCGGCTAAGCGAGGAACAGGCCTCTCATCTCACTTTGCACGGCGCCAACCGCAACGAGGATGGCACCTACACTTGGAAGTTTGACAACTATGTGCGTGCCCAGTCACCGTACCGCTTTAACGTCGATGATGCGTGGGAGATCTGGGGCCGGATTACCTGCCCGACCCTTTTGATCCGTGGTGGGGAGTCTTGGGCTTCGGACCCGGAAAAGGATGGCCGAGCCAAGGCATTCTGTGATGCCAAGGTCATGACGATTCCCGACGCCGGACACTGGGTCCACCATGATCAGCTCGGCCACTTCCTGCGGGTGGTAAAAGAGTTCCTGCTCAATTGAGCTGAAAGCTGACCGCTGACTGCTGTTCTCAGGACGCTAGAACAATCGGCGATAGTACCTTCTCCCGGAGCCAGGTGGAGAGGTCGCTAAAGCTTTGCGCGTTGAGCTCGTGCCCCATGTCGTACTCTCGATAAGTAACCGGCACACGCAAATCTCGCAGCGTCTCGACCGACTGTCGAGCGCGCCCAACGTCAACAAGGGGATCCTGGTTGCCATGCTGGATCAGCACGGGTAGCTGCTCGGTTGCCGGTACGTCGGGCAGGATCGACAACAGATCCTTCGGCAGCCACGAGCTGAGGGCAGCGACTGCAGCAAAACGTTCCGGCTCGCCGAGGCCCAAGCTATACGCCATCACTCCGCCTTGGCTAAAGCCAAGCACGGCAAGTTTTTTGCCGTCTATAGGGTAACGTTGCAGGGCGTCGTCAAGAAAGGTCTTCAGCTCCTCGCGTGCTCTTAGAACCGCCCTGAGGTCAAAAAGACCGCTCCCGACGAAAGGATACCATTCGTAGCCGACCGCAGCTCCCTCCAAGGGGACCTGAAGAGGAGCCTGCGGGCAGAGTACAAGGAACTTTCCGCCACACAGATATGGCGCGAGACCTAGCAGGTCGAGCGCATTGGCTCCTCGTCCATGAAGCACCAGCAATGTCGGATGCGGTCCTACATCCTCAGGCTCGAAGATCGTGTGGATTAGGTTCATATGTTCCTCCCCAGGCGTGAGGTTGTATCACTGCCCGCTGATGGCGTCCACTTCACCAGCATGGAGGACGAGTTGAAAATTCCTTTACCCCGCTGCAACCTGCTCGGGTTGACATTCCTCACCCTCGCGCGCTCCGTTTTCGTTGATCCATCCCCTGACCCAGGGCAAAAGGATAAACGCCGGCCAGGCCAGGAAGAAGGTAGCCGTGAAGTAGGTGGCGTAGCCGAGGCTTTGTGTCGCCCAGCCAGAGAAGGCGCCGGAGAGCGAGCGAGTC
>CAZAYE010000367.1:0-4654 GCA_964489255.1 uncultured Enterobacteriaceae bacterium | reverse complement strand
CGCGGGAGTTATTACGGCATCATCGATTCTCCGCTCGGAGACAACGTCAGTCTCCATCAGCAACAGTTTGCTCGTGCCGCTGAACCGGAATTTTGCTTGGCTACGGCCAAGGCGATTATTGCCGCCAAGTTGCATAACTGTCGCTTGCTGTTGCAGCGCCACCAGCGTCGCAAGCAGATTCCTGCGGTGGCAACCGCCGTCGAACGGCTGAGCGAGGTCAGTGTCCGGCTTTCGCACGCGACTACCGTCGAGGAGGTCAACGGCTATGAAGGCGCAGGAGCGGCGCAATACTTTGCTGCCTTGGGACAACTTGTCGATCCGGCTTTTCAGTTCTCTCACCGCACCCGCCAGCCACCAACCGATCCGGTCAACAGCCTGTTAAGTTTCGGGTACACGTTGCTCTTCTACAATCTGTATGCGCTGATTGTTGCACGTGGACTTCACCCTTACGTTGGCCACCTCCACCTAATACGTGACCGCCATCCGGCCCTGGCCTCAGATCTCATAGAGGAGTTTCGCGCGCCGATTGTGGACTCGCTCGTTCTCTATTTGGTAAACAGCAAAGCCTTCACGCCAGCCGATTTTTCTCGCTTGTCCAATGGTCCCTGCCTACTGAAAGATCCGGCGCGCAAAACCTTCATCCGCGCGTTCGAGCAGAAGATGGCGACGCAAATCACCCATCCCCACAGCGGCCTGGTTGTTGATTACCGCCGTTGCCTGGACCTGCAGGTCTGCCAAATGGCAGAGTGGATACGGGGTGAAGTGAATGCCTATCAACCGATGAGGATGCGTTGAGAGAGCTTCTTATGTTTCTGGTAGTCGCATACGATATTGCCGACGATGATCGGCGCCGACGGGTGAGCGAGACGCTAGAGAATTATGGTACGCGGGTGCAAGAGAGCGTGTTCGAGTGCCATCTCACCCCGGCTCAACGGACCGAGTTGCAAGAACACATAGCAGGGCTTATAGAACCCGAAGAAGATAACGTGCGCTATTACCGCGTGTGTCAGGATTGTCTGGCGCAGAGCAGCGTGGTTGGCCCAGTACCCCTTACTACTGATCCCGATTATTATTTGGTTGGTTAACTTTCCGGAACTGAAAGCTGACCGCTGAGAGCTGAAAGCGAAGTTTGCAGCGCAGGAGGTGTTAGGTTTTTGACAGTTTTGCCGGTATGAGTTGAAAGTCGAGCAATAGCAAGAGATTAGCAAAAAGAAAGAGCGAAGCCCCCTGCGCACTTGCAAAATCGCAGAGTTAGGGGCACTGTAGGGCCGGAAAGGAGGTGAACACACGAAGACAATGCACCCCTTGCGTTTTTGGGCAGGTAAGCGCTTGTCTTTTCAAACGATTTGCGGGGGTGGTGATGACTTCAGCCTCGAGAAGTGAGGATTGAAACCGGAGGGCGTGTTCGTCAATCGTGTTCGTGGCTCGTGTCGGACAGGACCGTGACCAAACCGTAAAATTGGAGAGCAGTCTGCCGATGAGGTCAGTAGAAGGGTTAGAGGTGTTTAAACTGGCCCATGAGCTAACGCTTAAAGCCTATGCGATCATGGCAGGCTTCCCTAAAGAAGAGACCTTCAGCCTGGCCTCGCAAATGAGGCGTGCAGCAAGTTCGGTACGGATGAATTTAGCGGAGGGATCGATGAGGCTGAACAGCCGCGAGTACCGGCAATCTGTCGGTACTGCCAGAGGCTCAGCGGCTGAGGTGAGCTATCAACTGCTTCTGGCTAAGGATTTGGGCGATATCTCCAATGAGACTTATAAGGAGCTGCGATCCGGTTATGAGAGAGTTGGGCAGATGCTTACCTGCCTGGGTCAGTCGCCCAACCACGAGCACCAAGCACGAGCACGAAGCTGACTCGATGAGAGAGGACATCGTGGTTCGTGTTCGTGACTCGTGTTCGTGGCTTGGACCGGTCGGATTGTAATCAAAGCGTAAAATGGGGAGCAGCACACCGATGAAATCAGTAGAAGAACTGGATGTGTTTAAGCTGGCTCACGCTCTCACCTTGAAAGTCTATGAGATCACAGCCAACTTTCCTAAGGAGGAGACCTTTAACTTGGTCTCACAGATGAGACGAGCAGCAAGCTCTGTGGGTATGAATTTAGTGGAAGGGTCGATGCGACTAAACAGCTGCGAGTATCGCCACTATGTAGGGATTGCGAGGGGTTCGGCGGCTGAAGTGAGCTATCAACTATTTCTGGCTAAGGATTTGGGCTACATTTCCCCCGAGCATTACGGAGAGCTGCGGTCAGGATACGATAGAGTTGGGCAGATGCTTACCCGTCTGAGCCAGTCGCTTAATCACGAGCAACAAGCACGAGCACGAGGCTGATCCGATCAGAGGGGGATTAAAACGGCAGCCATACGAAACGCATCCTCCTGTTGAAAAATGCAGGGAAAACGGATACCGGAACAGCAGGAGGACGCATGTCATTCACGGTAGAGGAATTTCGCGATCTGGTGCGTATTCTCGAAGAGCGGCCTGAATGGCGAGCAGACTTGCGCCGTCTGGTACTCACCGAGGAATTGCTGTCCCTACCGGAACAGCTGGCCGAACTACGCACGGGCACCGCACGGCGCTTTCAAGAGTTGGCGGAAGCTCAAGGTCGCACTGAAGCCCAGCTCTCCGCGCTCTCAGCCCAGGTTGCTGAACTTACCCAGTCCGTACGTACCCTCACTGATGGAGTAGGAGAGCTTAAAGGGATCACTACTGAAATTGAGTATCGTACTAAAGCCCGCGGCTACTTCGGTCGCCTGCTCCGTCGCCTCCACGTGCTTTCGGCAGAGGAGATGTCCTCTTTACTCGACGACGCTGTAGACACGGGAGCGCTTTCTGAGGCCGATGCCAATGATATCGCTTTGGCGGACATCGTGATGCGGGGGAAACATAAGCAGGATGGAACCGCCGTCTACTTGTTAGTCGGAGTCTCCTGGGGTGTGGGTCCCCACGACGTGGAGCGAGCCGCACGGAGAGCGGCACTGCTCGCACAACTTGGTACTCCAGCGATCCCAGCTGTAGCGGGAAGACGGCTGACTGCCGAAGCAGCTGAGCTGGCTCGGACAAAACAGGTCTGGCAGATCATGGATGGCTATGCCCTCGCTCCCGAGCCAGTTGCCTCATCTTCTTGACCCTTGTATACCGTGCCTCCGCTTCCTCTCCCGCTCTCCCCCCAGCGCATCTTGATCGTGCTCTTGGGCGCAATAGGTGACGTGACTCGGGCCTTGCCACTGCTGACCCGCTTACGCCGCACGTATCCCGAGGCGTATATTGCCTGGGCGGTCGAGCCAACTGCAGCTCCGCTGCTGGATAATCACCCCGCTTTGAATGAGGTGTTGCTCTACCGGCGGATACGCGGACCGGTCGCGTTCTTCCCTTTCCTGCGTGAGATTCGCCGCCATCGCTTTGATCTAGTTCTCGATCTTCAACGTCATGCCAAGAGCGGGCTGGTGAGTTGGTGGTCGGGTGCACCGCTCCGCCTGGGGTTCCATCGGAAGAATACGAAAGAGGGCAACTGGTTTTTCAATACGCATACCATTACGCCCGTCCCTGACTTTTCGCTCAAGCTGCACCAGTACCTGGCTTTCGCTGACGCCTTAGGTCTTCCCGATGATGGCGTACACTTCGACCTCCGCCTGCGTGAGGAGGAACAGCAACGGGTCGAGACGCTACTGTCAAGCACTCCCCACCCCTTTGCCGCATTTTTCCTCGGCTCTCGCTGGCCAAGTCGTTTTTGGTTTCCACCAGCGACGGCTACCGTAGTGCGAGCGCTACGACAAGAATATGGCATGGGAATTGTCCTCCTGGGTAGCCAAAGTGAAGCCTCGTTTGCCCAAGAAGTCAGTGAAAGAATCGGAGGAGAGGTCACGAACTTGAGTGGCCAAACAAGCCTGCGCGACCTGATCGGGATCTTTACCCGTGCCCGTCTGGCGTTGGGACCCGACTCCGGTCCCATGCACATCGCCGCCGCGACTGGTACGCCGGTTATTTCGTTATGGGGGGCTACGAGTCCGATCCGGTCAGCACCGTGGGGATCGGAAGAGTTGGTCTTGTGTGGCACCGCAGCTTGTAGCCCGTGCTATACTCGACGTTGCCCGATTGGGCGAGCGTGCATGCAACGGATCACTCCGGAGCAGGTGTTAGAGGCCGCACGGAGGGTACTTGCAAAAAAGGGACTAGAGGCTAGGGGTTAGGGATTGATGAATACAGCCATAAGAGCACCACAATGAAAGACTAGTACTTCATCGCACTGAAGATGGGGGATGTCATTCTGAGCCAACGCGGAACGAAGGCGAAGAATCTCGCCCGACGAATGACTGAACCTGAGATTCTTCGGCCTACGGCCTCAGAATGACATGGGCGCGAGGTTGCTGCCGAGTCTCCTCTGACATGCCTTGAGAGATCAAGTCTAGAGTTTTACAGATCGTGTGGGTGTCACTGAATCTAACGAGGATCGCACGGCTACCAGCCTAGAGCGGTTTACCATTGCATGCACGGTATGCTCCTATACGTCTACCCTACACGCCGCTATTTTTCGTGCGCATGGCGCACGCTACCGAGCTCAAGCAAGCACGGGTAGCAATTGCCTGGGGGCTGCTTCAGATTGTGATGGTCGTGCCATCAAACTTGGTGAGAGAAAAGCCTCCAAAGTCCTC